>CAZNBG010000372.1:0-3681 GCA_964570915.1 uncultured Nitrospira sp.
AAGCGTCTGCGGGTATTGAAGGAACTGGAATTCGAATGAGGGGGTGGAAATCGGACGATTCATGTGGACGTGCGCATCATCGCCGCGACGAATCAGGACTTGGAAACGCTGGTGGAGGAGAAGCGATTCCGCAAGGATCTGTTCTATCGGCTCAATGTGATCCCGATCGTGATTCCTCCCCTCCGAGATCGCCGAAGCGACATCCCGCTCCTCATCGATCATTTTTTGACCCGATTCAATCAGAGCAAGCGCACCGAAGTGTCGGGCTTTATGCCCGAGGCGCTGCATCTGTTGACGGAATACGACTGGCCGGGCAACATCCGCGAGTTGGAGAATATGATTGAACGGCTGGTCGTCCTGAAGAAGCGCGGCATTCTGTCCACAGAAGATCTTCCGCAGAAGATCGGCCCGAAACCGACGAGCCCTGAGTTCAAGGAGCAGTTTTTCAGATTCAGCGAGGACGGCATCAATCTCTCCAGAGAGGTGGAGCAATACGAAAAGCATCTCATCATGGAGGCCTTGCGCAAGGCAAACGGCGTCACTTCTCGCGCGGCTCAGCTCCTCCATCTCAATCGGACGACGTTGGTCGAAAAACTCAAGCGAAGAGGCGTTGATCCGCGATCTCACCTGGAAACGCTCCCATTGTGGCCAGGGCCATCCAGTCAAAAGATTGACGATATCGCAACCTAGCCGATGCCAATCCTGACGCAACCTGCCGCGATTTACGACCGCTCGCGATAAGTGTCATGATTTCCTTCGAGTTTTCTGGGAATGCACAGGGCATGAGCCTTGCTGATGCCCTATCGCCGTGCATCGATGCCGCCCTTTATATGGCCAGCTGATTCTCTGGATTGCCGTCTGGATGGTGACCCCTCCCTCGGCGATCGGGGACTCATCCAACCTCTCTGCTCCTCACACCTCGGCGGCGGCCGTCACCGAACGGGCGCCCTCGGTGCGAAACCCGGAACCGGTCGACCGACTCCTGCAGCTCTTGCCCGACGACGGACCGCGTCTGGAAGGCCAATCCCAAGGAATAGAAGGACTAGCGTGGGAAGAAGGCCAGTCCGCCTACAGGAAGCAGGCATGGACCGAGGCACGACGATTTTTCGAGATGATCGTGAAAGAACATCCCGGGAGCGTCCTCGTTCCCTCGGCGAAAGCGTTCTTAGTCGAGCTGTCGCTTCGTGACAATCTCACGACGCAGCATCGATTGGATGCGATTCAGGAGTACAAGAAGCTGCTCCATGATCATCCACAGTCTTCAAACGCCAGAAGAGCGGAATGGCGAATCGCGGATTTATACATCGACCAAGGGTGGTTTCAGGAAGCGCAAGCGTTCTACGAGCAAGCCATGGCTCATTCGCAGCACCTTCCATTCGACGCGAATCGGGCTTTGCTCGGGCTGGGACATACGTTCATGGCGATGAGCAAATGGAAGGATGCCGAGCACGCCTATGTCAACGTGCGAAAGCGAAGCGAGGATGACCGGCTGCTTCAAGGGGCCACGTTGGGAGTGGCCCACGCCCTGTTTCAACAGCGACGATTCTCGGAGGCGCACGCCTTCTATGACCTCAGTTATCGACGCTGGCCGACCCTCTTGAAAGGGGACCCCCTGGCTCTTCAGTGGTACGCCGTCACCCAGGTCGAACTGCATCATGAAGCGTCCGTTCGCGAGCTTATGATGCTGTTCTACAATCTGTATCCACACCATGAGTACGCTCCTACAGCTCTGCTGCAGGTGGCCGAGAGCCTCCGGGCGGGAGCCAAACAGCAGCTCGCCGAATTTGTCTATGCGTTGATTCCCTCGCTATACCCTCAAAGCCCGTTGGCGGCGACGGCCAAGCTACGGCTCGCCACGCTTCGCGGGGAACACATGCTTCCTGCCGGAGGAAATTGGGTCGGACTCACGGTGGGCGCCATGATGCACGATGTGCCGGTCCCGGATCAGACCGACGCATCATACCGAGCGCTGCTGGAAACGATCGCGACGCAAGAGACAGATACTCCCATCGGTGGCGAGGCGCTCTTTTATTTGGGGAAAGGGTATGAGGATGCGAGTGACATGAATCGTGCGCTTCGCGCCTACAAGGACGTCACCCTTCGAACTGAGCAGGGAAGCGGTCCATGGGCGATGAAAGCCTCGGAGCGTTTGTCGGCTCTCCTGACACCGTGGATCGAGGCGGCGGTGGCCTCGCATGACGATCTCACGGTCGTGAGTCTCTTTCACCGGTACGGCGCGACCGGAGAACAGCGCTATGCGCGTTCTCCTCTGCTGATTGAAATCGCCGAGTCCCATCGGCGTATGGGCTTCGCGCGGGAGGCGCTACGGTTGCATCAACAGGTGATGAAGGCGCATCGAGAGCCGGCCTTGATAGAACCCGCCTTGATCAATCTGGGAAAAATCTATCTCGATCAACGGGACCCTGAGGCCGCCCGAAAAGTCCTTGAGCGATACCGGTTTCAGTTTCCTATCGGAAAATATGAAGGGGAGGTGCTGCACCTGCTCATTGCCGCCATGCGGCAACAGCGGGATCTACAAGGCCTTCTCCATCTCTGTCGCACGTGGTTGATGCGCCATCCGGCCCATCCGGAACGGCCGGCGATGTATCTGCAGTTGGCCAAGACCTTGGGCGAATTGGAGAAGCTCGAGGAGTCCGCGCTGGCGTATGAAGAAGCGTTGAAAGCCGGCGCCGTGACATCGCCCGATACACTGCTCTCCTATGCGGATACCTTGTCCCGATTGAATCGGCATGAACGAGCCATCACGGCCTATCTGGCGGTGTTGGAGCAGAAACCGAAGGCGAGCCAAGCCGAATGGGCGCATCTCCAAACCGCCCAGCATTGGGCGGCGTTGAAGCAGTACGATCGCGCCACCGTCGCGCTGGCGGAGCTCAATGTGGCCGGTGATCAGACGGTCAACCGGCTGGCGGCCTCTCTCAAAACCAGTTTGCAAATCGCCCGTCGTTCGGCGAACACGGAGGGATTATGACGGGCACGACGACCGAGCATCCTGAGGAGCGAGAGCTGCTGTGCGCGGCATTCAGAAGTTTTGATGAAGCCGCCCACACGCTGCAGCAGTCGTATCACGCACTCACGGCGCGTGTGGAGCAGATGGATGTGGAATTGGCTCACAGTAACGAGGCGCTACGCCGGCAGCTGTGCCAGAACGAGGCCATGCGGGTGCATCTCGACGGGATCCTTGAGTCCTTATCGACCGGCGTCTTGGTGGTGGACGATTGCGAGATCATCAGCCGAAGCAATCGAGCGGCCGGAAGGTTGCTCGGGTCGACGGATGCAGAACTGCGGAACCGTCGCGCCGCGGATGTCTTGGCGCTTGCCGGCCTCAGCGTGTGTGATCGGCCGCAACGCATGGGGCAGGCGTTGGTCTCAATTGGTCGAGTCCCGTTGCACAAAGATTCCGGAGATGCCTCCGGTCACCTCATTCTGATTCAGGACATCACTCGGGTGTACCAACTTGAAGAGCAATTGCAGCGCAAGGAACGACTTGCGGCCATGGGGGAGCTCATCGGGCGGATTGCGCACGAAATCAGAAATCCGTTGGGCAGCGTGGAGCTCTTTGCATCCATGCTCCAGCGCGATTTGGATGAGCACCCGTCCGCCAAACGCTATGCCGAACAGATTTCGCAGGCCGTCCAGTCCATGGATCGCTTGCTGGCCAAT
>CAZNBG010000373.1:0-3674 GCA_964570915.1 uncultured Nitrospira sp.
TTGACTTGGGTACCGCGAATGCCGCGCTTATCAATATCGACTTCAACGTAGGCATCCCGCTGACCTGGCGCCATGGCAACTGGTCCGCGCGCCTACGCTTTTATCACCAGAGCAGTCACATTGGAGATGAGTTCCTGGGGGCTCACCCTGGATTTCAGTCGATTGGCCTCCAGTATGAAGAAGTCGACATGATTGTGTCCTATGATTTCCAGAAATGGCTGCGTGTGTATGGGGGAGGAGCGGTGATGGTCAATCGGCAACCATCCCAGATCGACCGCGATACCGCGCGATGGGGTTTCGAGGCGCGGACCCCGACGCCATGGGGACGATCGTATCTGTTTGGTCTCCTCTCGAATCCGATCCGCTTTTCGCCCGTCCTGACGGCGGACTTCAAGTCCGTCGAGGAGCAGCACTGGTATATCAACACCAACTTACTCATGGGTTTCGATATGTCTCGAACCGGATCGTTCAAGCGCTTTCGGATTCTTTTCAACTACTATCACGGATATAATCCGTATGGGCAATTCTTCTACTCACAGAAGACTGAATCGTTCGGAGTTGGTGCCTATTTTATGTTCTAGCAGAATGCTGAAAAAGTCCTCCAGCTTCGTGCTCACGTCGCTCAGAGGCTCAACGTACGCGTCGCCTCTTCGCTAGCTGCGGCCTTGCATGCGGAAAGGCGCGTCTTGGCGCGCTGGGATCGGGCGGCTGAGATCAACGGCCTTTGTGAACATCCTGCTGGCTCAGCGGAGGAGCAACGCCGATGAATAAAAAAGTCTCCTTTTCCATCTGGTACGTGTTGCTCGCCATTATGGCGGTGGTGGTCGTCCATGACTTCATTCACGCCCTCAACAAGGTTGAAGAACTCCCGTACAGTGAGTTTAAGAAGTTGGTGGCAACCGGAAAGGTGGCGGAAGTCTCGGTGACCAGCCAAGTGCTCACCGGAAAGTTGAAGCCTGAGGGGGACTCTAAAGAGCAGAAGATTTTCGCCACCGTGCGAGTCGAGGACCCGGACCTGGTCCGTGAACTCAACCAACATGGAGTCACCTTTTCCGGGGTCATTGAATCCACGTTTTGGCGCGATCTTCTGTCGTGGGTCATCCCAGTTGCCCTTTTTGTCGGTATCTGGTTTTTCATTTTTCGCCGATTGGGACAGGCCCAGGGCGGCTTCATGCAGGTCGGTCAGTCGAAGGCCAAGATTTACATGGAAAAAGACATCAAAGTGACGTTCGCGGACGTCGCCGGCGTAGACGAGGCCAAGGATGAATTGAGAGAGGTGATCGAGTTCCTCAAGACGCCGGAGAAGTTCACCAAGCTTGGTGGCAAGATTCCCAAGGGCATCCTGCTCGTCGGCCCGCCTGGGACTGGGAAAACGCTGCTGGCTAGGGCAGTCGCCGGGGAGTCAGGGGTGCCGTTCTTCAGCATCAGCGGATCCGAGTTTGTCGAGATGTTCGTCGGGGTCGGGGCGGCGAGGGTTCGTGATTTGTTCGAACAAGCGAAGGGCAAAGCACCCTGCATTATTTTCATTGACGAGTTGGATGCGCTTGGAAAAGCCCGCGGTGTTGGCCCCATGGCACACGAAGAGCGCGAACAAACTCTCAATCAGCTGCTGGTGGAGATGGATGGATTCGATCCTCGGGTCGGCGTGATTCTCATGGCCGCCACCAACCGTCCAGAAATTCTCGACCCTGCGCTGCTGCGCGCGGGTCGATTCGATCGCCATGTGACGGTGGATCGTCCCGACAAGTACGGTCGTCTGGAAGTGCTTCGGGTTCACGCCAAAAAGGTGGCGCTGAGCTCAAATACCGATCTGGAACAAATCGCATCGATGACCCCGGGATTCTCAGGTGCCGATCTAGCGAACGTCATCAATGAAGCGGCGTTGCTGGCGGTCCGCCGCGGAAAAGACCAGGTCAGTATCGCTGAGCTGCAAGAGGCCGTGGAACGGGTCATCGCCGGATTAGAAAAGAAGAATCGCGTGCTGAACAAGATGGAAAAAGAACGGGTCGCCTTTCACGAAACCGGCCATGCGCTCGTCGCCCTCTCCATACCAGGGTCCGATCAGGTGCAGAAGATCTCCATCATTCCCCGTGGTGTGGCGGCACTCGGCTATACGTTGCAGCTCCCGACGGAAGACCGGTTTCTAATGACGAAATCGGAATTGGAGAATAAAGTCGCTGTATTACTCGGCGGGCGGATTGCCGAGGAAACCATCTTCGGCGAGGCTTCGACGGGGGCGCAGAACGATCTCGTGAAGGCCACGGACATCGCGAAGAGCATGGTGAAGGCCTATGGAATGAGCGAAAAACTTGGCACCATTACATTGGAACGGGAACGACAGCCCCAGTTCCTCCAACTTCCCGTCGCGTCCGAAAAAGGCGATTATTCCGAAGAGACCGCCCGTGAAATTGATTGCGAGGTGCGGCGGATCATCGAGGCGCAGTACGGTCGGGTGAAGCGATTGCTGGAAGACAAGAAGGCCGTGTTGCAACAAGGGGCAAAACTTTTGTTGGAACGAGAGGTCATTACTGGAGCTGAGCTGAAGGCGGTTATGGAAAACGCATGAGCGGTGTAGGGAGACTTCCTCGCGGTCTTTGGTGAGAATCCGGACGGGTGTGAGGCTCAATCGCATGAAGTGTCGGGGCGACCGACGGAGTGAAGCCGGTGGAACAACAGGCAACGATCTCCGTCGAGGATAATGTGATCCGTTGCCGGGGGGCTTGGACCCTTCCGAACTTGGCCCAGCTGGAGCGGAGAGGTCGGGCGCTTCGATGGCTGGAGACGGCGACCGTCCTGTACGACGCCGGTGAAGTGACCGCCATGGATACGGGCGGCGCACTCGTGTTGCAACGCTCCATCGAAGGCGTGCGGCACAGGGGCCGACAGGCCTCACTTCAAGGGCTGAAACCGGAATTTGCCGAACTGCTCAGGAAAATCGAGCTGCAGCGGCCTCGACCCGATCGAGGAGCCGCTGTCCGCGAGACGGGGTGGGGCGAGGGCATCTCGCGTGCCATACAGTCCCGGCAAGCGTCCGCGATTCGCGCACTCGCCTTCCTCGGAGAAAGTACCATTGCATTCGGCCGGTCGCTGATGCGGCCGAGTTCCATTCGATGGCGGGCGCTCTTGCGGTTCATAGAACTGGACGGCGTGAGGGCCTTGCCGATCACGGGATTACTGACGTTTCTCGTCGGCGTCGTGATAGCGTATCAAGGCGCGGAACAGCTGCGCAAGTTCGGCACGAACATTTTTATCGTGGACTTGGTCGGTATCTCGCTGCTGCGTGAGATTGCGCCGTTGATCGTGGCGATCCTTATCGCCGGACGTTCGGGATCGGCGTACACGGCGGAGATCGGCACCATGAAGGTGACGGAAGAGTTGGATGCGATACGGACATTGGGCATCTCACCCATAAATCTGCTCGTGCTGCCTCGGTCGCTTGCCTTGATCATCGCCCTGCCTCTGTTAACAGTTTACGCAGATGTCGTGGGCGTGTTCGGCGGCATGCTCATTGCTTTAGGAGAACTCAACGTGAGTTTCGCGGAGTTTATCGCGCGATTCGAAGAAGCCGTCCCTGTTCAACATTTGCTCATTGGATTGGGGAAGGCGCCCTTCTTCGCGGCGATCATCGCGTTGGTGGGCTGGTATCCGGGATTTCAGATTCGCGGTGGCGTGGG
>CAZNBG010000374.1:0-3670 GCA_964570915.1 uncultured Nitrospira sp.
AGCTGTTCGGCCATGAGAAAGGGTCATTCACAGGCGCGGTGACTCAAAAAAAAGGCAAGTTCGAGCTCGCCGAAGGCGGCACGCTCTTCCTCGACGAAATCGGAGATATCTCCCCTGCGGTTCAAGTGAAACTTTTGCGCGTGCTCCAAGAGCGGGAGTTTCAGCGGGTCGGGGGCATGAGCGATCTGAAGGCCAACGTCCGGCTGATTGCCGCCACCAATCGGGATCTGACGGCGCTCATGGAACAGAACCAATTCCGATCGGACCTCTTCTACAGGCTGAATGTCATTCAGCTCTATATCCCGGCGTTGCGCGAACGGACGGATGACATCCCGGAATTAGCCACTCACTTCGCCCGATCGTTTGCCCACAAGATGGAAAAGCCGATCGCGGGCTTGACTGCTGAAGCGTTACAGCTCTGCTTGGCGTACAAGTGGCCCGGCAATATCCGCGAACTGGAGAATGTGATGGAGCGCGCAGTGACGCTCACACCGGAGGGCAGAAAATGGATTACGCCAGACCTTCTTCCGCCTGTCCTCCGCTCAACCACACAACCGGCCCCTGCCCTCGACTTGGCTGAATTCGTGGATCGGATTGATTGGAGCACGATGCTCCAATCGTTGGAGACCCGCGGCTCCCTCACCGGACTCTTGAATCATCTCGAATGGGCGATCACGTGCCGCGCTGTGGCCGAGTATGGCGGCAACAAGAGCCGGGCTGCCAAAGTCCTCGGCCGCACCTACCGTTGGTTGAGAAAGCTCGAAAGCGAGATGAGTGAAAACAAGTCGTCGATGCCACACTCCAAGACGAACTCATGAGACCGCTCGTCTAAGCGCAAACATGACGATAAATTGGCAATAGGAGTCAGGCTGAACGGCCGAAATCAAGAGGATCCAGCGGCCACATTCCTCTCGTCCCCATGACAGGCCGCGCATACTTGGTCGCTCCGAGCCAAGTGGCTCCTGGCAACATTTTCCTCAACGGCTGCATCCGCTTGTTCAACCGGGTACAGATTGCCCCGAGGATTCGAGTCTCACGGCGTGCCAGATAGTACAGATGTCATGCTGCCAACTCGAGAGTACCAGGGACGCCGTTAGTCCTTCGCAATCGGCAACGACACCCATCACGACTGCCAGCTGCATGAACGGACCTGCTTGCCCAGTGAGGAATGCCTCACAGAACCCTAGCCATAACGTGATGCCCCACACCTTGTCTGACCACATGGGATACGACGCGAGACGGCCATAACGTTGCCGCTCAATCACACATCGTGCGAGCTCCAGGGACGCGATCAACCCCAGGCCAACCAAATGCGCATTGAACACAGATGGCGACCGAAGCAACAGCGCGAGGGCGGCACATACGTAGAACGCCGTGTCAACGATCGTGTCGGCTCTGCGCAACATCTCAGTCGCTACTCCAAGGCGCCTGGCAATGATCCCGTCGAACACGTCAGAGACGAACGCGAAGGTTACGAGACCGGCCAGGAGCCAAGCACTCGCTTCTGCTCCGGCCGCCGCCACCAGGGCTGGTCCACAAATGGCGCGAATCAGAATGAGCGCTGCCGGAATCTTCGTCACATTCGCCTCAAGTCGGTGGGAAAAGGTGTCAAAAACGATTCCTCGCCGCATGTTCTCCCCTCCGTGCTCTCCATTTGTCCAGAAAATGGTGTCATGATGCATTCACGATCCTGGCCAAACAGTTAGTGCAAAGCTTGGGCCGGACTGCGCCAGTTGAGGACCTCGCGGGGCTGTTCGTTATGCATCAACTGGACACGCGTGGTGCGTTCCACGAAGGTACCCATCGATAAGGCATTGGCATGGATGACGAGAATGACCATAGGTCTTTTCCTCCTCTCCCCTCCATTCATGCTCCTATGAACCCCGCCATCGAGTACTCTCCTTTCCCCACCGCTCCAAGCACCGTTGTTCAGGTTCCATGAACCATTGTTCATAGTTTCTATTGTGTGCGTGCGCCGAGCTGCGCTCGCTCCATTGCATTCATTCCTGTCTTGCGCAGCGCGCACTATCAGAAGCAAGGAATTTCTCAGGTACCCCGGTTTGAGATTCGATCTTGTCTCTCTACGAACAGCGGTTCAGGCCACCTGAATCGCCGTTCATAATCCGGCCCGATCCTTCTGCCTTCACCCGGTATGTTCCCAATCATGAAGTGTCTCTCCTGCACGACATTCTGAAGCAACTGTCCGGACTGACTTGTTTCGGCGCAGTCCTTGCTCAAGAGCAGAGTAGACCACCTTTCAAAGGGGTGCCCCATGAAATGGCTCTATCCCCTTTCCGTCGGATTGATTTTGGCAGTCCTCCTTGAGGCTTACAGTGTCCAGAAAAGAGGAGAGACATTGCGGGCAGAAGTCACGACTGAGTCAGTCACCATAATGTCCGGCTACGGCGCGCTCGCCGTTCCGATTAATTCCCCGTCCGGTCAGTCGAGACCACTCGGCACCGAGGATTTCGGTGGATCCTGGCTGGGGCCA
The DNA here is from genome assembly GCA_964570915.1 of uncultured Nitrospira sp. Lineage (GTDB taxonomy): Bacteria > Nitrospirota > Nitrospiria > Nitrospirales > Nitrospiraceae > Nitrospira_D. Next base: position 2,492 of record CAZNBG010000374.1, read on the forward strand.
AGATGGTGACGGTCAGCTATGAATATCTGGTGCGACGGGCTGAACAGCAGTTCATAGTTTTTCTCGCTTCTCCCACTAACCTGAACCAACCTTCCGGCGTTCCTGACAAGCAAATCGCTGCAATCGACCGATTCGAGGGCGACTAGCCGGCACCTTGCCTTCTTTGAGTGGTGCGGCACGCCCATTGCTCTCTCACCGGACAGCATCGACTGATCTTACGAAGGAGCGCCGCCATGAGAAAGAATTGCCATCGCTGGATATTCGGAGGACTCTTGCCGCTATCCGGTCTCCTCATTCCAATGACCGGATTCGCGGAAAGGCAGCCAGTTCAACAGGAGAGTCAACGTCACTGCATTGGCCTCTTGTGGTGCACAGAACAGTCCGCCCAAGGCCGGTCGGTCGATGGGCTATTGTGGCTGTACTCATCGGAGAACCGAGGCAGCTATTCCAGGATGGCAATTCGACCGTTCTATTCAATGGAGGAAGATCCGACCAGAGATCTCTTGCGGCGGAGTTTTTTCTGGCCGCTGGGAACCTATGAGCGCCGCGCCGACTCCACATGGATCCATGTGGTTCCTTTCTACTGGCATTCGGATCGGCCCGGCCACGAATGGACGTTTGCCGCTCCGCTATACTTTGCCTCGATAGACGGCGACGTGTCGTGGCAGCATCTGTTCCCACTCGTCAGCCGCCAGCGCATCGGCGACTACTATGCCAGCAATTACATTCTGGGGCCTGTCTTCATCAGCACCAGCGATACGCGCCGCGATCTCTTGGAATGGGATCTCCTGTTCCCAATGGTCCATCATCGTGCCGATCGGGAGTCGTCACACACTCGGGTGGCCCCGATCTATTGGTCCGGCGAAGACCGTATCGGCGGCACATCCTACCGTTACCTGATTCCCTTCCATGGTTTGGCCGAGAGTGAAACTCAGCGGTACCATTTCGTGTTTCCCTTCTATGGGTCCGATGTCGACACAGCGAAACACACCAGCCGGCTGGCGCTGCTTGGGCTCCCGCCATTCAAAGGAGCATTCGGAGCCCCTACCCTCTCCCTCTTTGAGTCTACGACCTCGACTGAGGAATCCAGCCACCGATTGTTTCCAGTGTATCGTTCTGTGTCGAGCAACGACGACACCACAACATTCGACGCTCTGCTGCTTTACCGGCACCAGTCCT
>CAZNBG010000375.1:0-3664 GCA_964570915.1 uncultured Nitrospira sp.
CGTTTCTATGCGGGGGGTTGCTCGTGAAAGAACCGAGAAGTTCGGTGCCCTGCTGCAGTAAGGAATCCGGAGTCGAGTTGGCTGGGTACCCTTGGTCGAGAACCCCGCGGTTCTGATTGTCGCGGATCTGCACCGTTGATTGTGCCGCAGCAAGACCGCGACACGGGTGAAGGCAATGCGCATGGGGACTGTGATCCCCGGCATGCAACCGCCGCCGAAGGAAGAAGGGGTGACCTATCTCTGTGTCACCGATGTGCAAATAACCGATCGCAAGATCGGTAAACCGATCGGCCAACCCTTAACGGGACAAGAGGCCGGCGTTCCGAAACTACAACAGATGCGATCGGTCGGTCATGTGCGGCAGAAAGACCTGGACATTCCGGAAGCCACGCCGATCATTGCGGAAAAAATCAGCACCGTTATCACCGGCCTGTTCAAGGTCCCTGTGTAATCCCCTCCTCATCATCTTGTTCAAACCGAGCGCGGCACCAAATGCACAGCGCCTGCCTTGATGACCGCCACGATGGGAGAACCAGGCTCCAAACGGAGTTCTTCCTGCGCGCCTCGCGTAACTGATGCCACCAGCGGAAAGCCACAATCGATGTTTATATGCACCATCACACCATGCGAAGTGATCTCCCTGACCTTTCCGACAAGATGATTGCGCGCGCTGGTCATTCCACTTCCGGCTTGCTCCAACACCACATCTTCCGCACGGATACAGACGAACACCGGCGAGCCGATCTCGTCTGAGCCCAAGCCTTTGAGCGTCGTTCCGTTGACTCGAACGGTCGCCAGTCCATACGCCTGCTCAATGACATGAGCTTCCACAACCGTTTCGACGCCAACGATCTGCGCGACTTCCGCATTGCTCGGACGGGTGAAGACTTCCTGTGGCGGGCCAACCTGTAATACCTTACCGCCTCCCATGACTGCCACCACATCTCCCAATGTCAGCGCTTCAGTCCAATCGTGTGTCACGATGATCGAGGGCAAAGCCAGTTGTTTGAGCAAACGTCGAAGCTCTCCTCGGAGCTGCAGCCGGGTAGGCAGGTCGAGCGCTGAAAGAGGCTCATCCAGTAAGAGCAATTGCGGGCGAGGGGCCACCGCCCTCGCCAATGCCACACGTTGCTGTTGTCCTCCCGATAATTCTTGAGGCTTTGCGTGCTCAAGACCGCGTAGCTGAAACAGATCTACCATCTCCTCGACACGCCTTTTCCGGTCAGCTGCCGACAGCGCATCCAATCCATACGCGATGTTTCCCACCACGCTGTAGGTCGGAAACAAGGCATATTCTTGCGGCATGTACCCGATTTGTCGTTCTTGAGGCGAGATGCGAATTCTGGAGCGTGTGTCGAGCCAAGTTCTCGAGATGAAGCGAATCGTCCCCCGCTCTGGCCATTCCAGTCCGGCAATGGACCGCAGAACCGTGGTTTTTCCGGACCCGGACGGCCCAAAGAGCACGAGTGCGGTTGCTTGCTGAAGGCGATAGGTTAGCGTGGCGTTGATCGACGTGCGACCAGAAAAAGTCTTCGTGATATCGATCGCTATTTCTGCGGCCATATAGCCCAAACTCTTCGGTTCATGGCATAGATCAACAGTAGGATGCCATACGAGACAATTAAGAGAAACAATGCCGTTTGTGCCGCTCCCTCATAATTGAGCGCCTGAACCTCGTCGTAGATATCGATGGAGACTGTTCTGGTCACACCTTCGATATTTCCGCCGACCATCAACACCACACCGAACTCGCCCAGCGTATGGGCAAAGCTCAACACTGCGCCGGTGACAAGCCCTGCGGTCGAGAGCGGCATAATTAGTTTGAAGAAGGTCTTCACCTTGGAGAGACCTAGGGTCCATGAGGCTTCGATGAGCTTTCGATCGACTTGTTCAAACGCAGTGGCGAACGGCTGAACGGCAAAGGGCAGGCTGTACAGGATGGAGGCAAATAGCAGCCCTTGGAAACTGAAGGGCAGCGTCTGGCCGATCACATCGGTGTAGAGTCGACCAATGGGACTATGGGGTCCGATGGCGACAAGGATGTAGAACCCTAGCACCGTCGGCGGAAGCACCAAGGGCAGTGCCACCACCGACTCGACCAGGAATTTCAATCGCCACTTTGAATATGTCAGCCAGTATGCAATCGGCAATCCGATGACGAGCAACGCTATGGAAGTAAGGCTCGCCAACTTGCACGTGACCCAAATTGCGGTCCAATTCATGGCTGGCGCTATTTGCCGATCATGACTTCAGTCGCCTTCACCGCAACCGTGACCGAATCATTTACCTTCAACCCCATATTCTTTACAGAACCTTCAGTGATGGCCGCGATGAACTCCAGATTTCCCACTTTGACCTTGACTTCTGCCATCGCCTGCCCCTCGGTGATATGAGTGACAGTGCCCTGAAATTGATTGCGTGCGCTGAGCTTCATATGAAACCTCCTTTGTTAGAAATTACCGGAACTTATTTTTCCTGATCGAACCCGATCATAAAGCCCTCAGGACCAGTGACCTCCAGGCGGATCACCTGACGGCCTGATCGCATCACATTGGGTTTAAGACGGAAACGCACAATCTTTGCTCTATCCGATTCTTCTATCTGAAAAAGAGGAGACGCCCGATAGGCGCCTTCGAGCTTTTCTTGCACAGCAGCAACATCCTGCACTTTAAAGTTCAGTTGCACCCACCCAGTCGGACGGGGCGTGTGAAAATCCTGACGTATCACGATGAGCACACCTCGATAGCAATATCCTCTAAGACTGTCTGTGCCGGGATGCTCGACTTGCTCGACAGGTGGCGTTTGGAAAACTGATTCGAAAAATTGTTGGAAGCTACGAATGTCCGATGTTTCGATTTGGACATTCTCTAAGCCACCAGAACCAGCCGTTTCCTCACCTGACCCCTGGCACGGTGTCTCTTGTTGTTTATGACCCTCACTCGCGTGACTAGTTCCGGAATCCGGAACATGAGTAGATTCTTGGCCATACACCAGGGGAGCGAGGGAAAACACAGTGCCCATGGCCAGTCCCACCAACCCCCTTATCTTGTCTCCGCCTATTTGCATCGAAACTGAATCCCCCAGCGACGGCCGGTAATTTCCCCTTCCTGGCCTTCCCTGCTCGACATGCTGCCGGAGCCTTTCATTTCTCCGTCCCGCACCACCAGGTATCCGGCGGGACACTTCTTTTCCATGACCTTCAACGCCTCTTTTCGATGGGGTGATCCCATCGGACCACCTCGATCCTCCTTGAACAGATACGTGACTAATCCCGCGTTCTCCGTTTCATGCGTGAGCTGCACGGCGTCGGAACAACCGGCGAGGAGCACAGCGATCACACAGAAGCAGATGTCGACCGGCCTAATTCGGAAGCGTAAATCCATAGCGTGTCATGATCTCCTGCCCTTCTTTACCCTGCATAAACTCTAAGAACTGTTTGGCAGTCTCCTGCTGTTTTGATGACTTCAAGATGGCCGCGCCTTGTTCAAGCGGTGAATGCGCTTCGCTGGGAATCTCCCAATAGGTTCCCGCAGCTTTCATGGTCGGGGCCAAAGCGAGGGAGAGAGCAATCACTCCAACATCACAGGCGCCCGACTCGATGAACTGCGCCGCCTGGGAAATATTTTCTCCCAACACCAGCCTGTCTTTGGCCTGTTCATACACT
>CAZNBG010000376.1:0-3662 GCA_964570915.1 uncultured Nitrospira sp.
GTCCCCTCAATTTGATCTGCAACCTACGCGTATTGGACAAACAATTTCGGTTCGTCCATTGAGTGCGGAAGATTCTGAGCTGCTATATGCGGCGGCATCAGATCCGTTGGTTTGGGAGCGACATCCAGAGCCTTTGAGGTATCAGAGGCAAGTAGTTGAAAGTGGTTTCTTCGCCGGTGCATTGGCTTCTGGCGGTGCGCTGGTAGTAACCGACAACTCAACAGGCACGGTCGTTGGCTCATCCCGTTACTACGATTGGAATCCAGTCGAGACGGAAGTAGCCATCGGCTTCACGTTCTTGGCCAGGAGTCATTGGGGCGGCGCAACGAATCGGGAAATGAAGCAGCTCATGCTCAATCACGCATTCCGGTGGGCTAAAGTTGTCTGGTTTCATGTGGGCAAGAACAACTGGCGCTCCCGCAAGGCCATGGAAAAGATCGGCGCCACACTTTCCCATGAGGAGCGCAAGGAACTGAACGGGGTCGTCCATGACTACGCTTACTACAAAATCGAGTTGGCGCGATAGTTCCGCATCGCAGTTATGAGCATTCTTATCACCGTCGGTGCCCAACAATTCGCTGCAGGCACGACGGCCCTGACGGGCCGCGGCCTAAGCTCAGACGATGGGAATCATGATTAAACTGTGCACTAAGAGTGTGAGGTATTCGTTGACGCCTTTTTTTTGGACGTTCCAGCGATAACGTCCCGAAGCCTCGCAAACGTTTTGATGGCGTGTTCGGCATTGTTGTTGTTCCATGGCATCCCGTCGTAACGCAGGAACGTGAAAAGTTTGTCGCGGTTTTTCTCGAAGCGTTGTTTGCATTTGGTGGCCGCTTCGCTCTTGAAATCGGAAGCGTCGAGGAATCCATAGAACCGATCGACCTCGACCAAGCGTTTCCGCAAGAAATGTTTCTTCAGTCCGCACCGGTCGATGGTTGCGACCATGGGCTTTAACAAACCGGCGAACCCGACGGCGATCGATTTCATCTCCTCGTCGTGACAGCGAAATGCCAAGGGACATTCTTCCAATGACCGGTTTCGGGAGGCTCGAGAGCCAACTCCAAACGATGGTCGGTCGTTAGCCTCTGGACGGTAAGTCTCGCTCCGCGTCTCGTTCCAGATCGCGAAGTTGTTGTTTGCCGTCACTTCACCAATGGATTGGAGATAACCACTTAGTGGGACAAGCCAAATATGCCTCGAACAATCGCGAAGTAACCGACTTTTCCTGTTGTTGCAGGGTAAAAGCCTAGCCCTATCTTAAAGGCCTTCCATCAAAGTTCCCTCGTTGGTTTTGTGGGTCAGGTCCTCAATTAATTTGGCTTCACGAATTATCCATTGTCAGCAAACCTACCGGATCGGATCGCTCTGGTCACATCCCATCTTAACAGTCTTTCCGGAAGTTGCCGCTTCGTTTCCGGCGCATGCTACACACACATCGAATGACTTTCACATTTGCGCAATTGCGCAAATGTGAGGGCTGGTTAGGCAGCGGGGAATGCGTCAAAGAGATTAAAACACTTGACGAGCCGATCCCGGCTGTCATAGCTTTCTGCTAATGTGTTCGACATAGGAGCGCGACTATGCAAACCGATCGTTACGATTACTCGCCGATCATCAGGCGTAAGCCGCTCAAGTGGCCGAACAATGCGCGGGTTGCCTTGATGGTCGCTCCGAACATCGAGTTTTTTCACATTGATAAATCCATTCCCGGCTCACCGAGCGCTCCATTGCCGGACGTGACCGGCTACGCTCTGCGGGATTACGGATCGCGGATCGGAGTCTTCCGTATGATGGATGTGCTGGATAAGCATGGCATACGAGCAACGGTGTTGCTCAATGCCGACGTGTGCACTCATCATCCGGCCATCATCGAGGAGGGCAACAAGCGCAACTGGGAGTGGCTCGGCCACGGCGTAACCAACAACATCCGGATCAATCAATATCCGCCCAAAGAAGAACACACGGTGATTCGACAAATAAAAGAAACGATTGGGAAAGCGACCGGAAAGGCGCCGCGTGGTTGGCTGGGGCCGGGAGGAGGAGATGAGAGCGCTAACACTTTGGATCATCTTGCCGTCGAGGGCTTTGACTATGTCTGCGACTGGGGCTGCGACGATCAGCCGGTGGCGATGCGCGTCAAGTCCGGGCGGATGATCGGGATTCCTTACCAGCAAGGGCTCAACGATATTCGGGTGATGTTTCAGGGAGGGCACACACCCAAGGATTGGTTGCAAATGGTTCGCGATCAGTTCGACACGCTGTACGTCGAGGGCGCCACGCAGGCCCGGGTCATGACCCTTCCGTTGCATCCGTTCGTTATCGGTCTGGCGTTTCGCGTGAAGTATCTCGACGAGGCGTTGAAGTATATCTGCGAGCATGACGGAGTTTGGAAAGCCACGGGGGCGGAGATCGCGGATCATTTTTACGCTAACTATTATCAGAAGCCGTGATGCCGGAGGTTAACGATGAAAGCCAGGCGGCCGCTTAGCATCTGTAGATATTTGCTTGCGGTTACAATCGCGTGTATTGGCGCGTTGCCGGCGAAGGCCGTGGATCGCGTGATTATCGGCAATGTGTCGCGCACCGTCGAACAATTGCCGAACTACGCGGCGACGGATAAGGGCTTTTTTTCTCAAGAAGGAATCCAGGGTGACGTCGTCTTGATCGGGTCAACGGATACGTTGATTCAAGCGCTCATCGCCGGCCAGATCAATGTGGCAATCGTAGATCCTTCAGCCGCCATCAACGCGGTTGAGAGAGGAGCTTCGTTGAAAATCATCGGTGGGACCGTTCCCATCGCCGCTTACACACTGGTCGGCTGTCAAAAGTACAGAACCATCAAGGAGCTCAAGGGGACGACTCTTGGAGTAGTGAGCTTGGTCTCCGGCAGCACGATCTTTCTGAGGGAGATGCTTAAAAAGGAAGGCTTGGAGCTCAACCGGGACTATTCGATCATTCAGGGCGGGCCGACTAGCCAGCGTCTCGCGAGCCTTAAGGGCTGCAACACATCGGCGACAATGGTTCTCGGCGGCGACCTGCCGCGGTCGCGGGAGCTCGGTTATCCCGAGATCGCTCGCCTTCAGGATTATCTTCCCAACTTGCAGTTTCATAGCTTGATCGTCGATAGCCGCTGGGCGGAAGCGAATAGCCAGCTCACCGTGCGCTATCTCAAAGCGATGGTGCGCGCGATGCAGTGGGCGCACGCGCACAAAGAAGAGGCCGCGGATCTGATCACCAAGCGGACAGGAATTCCGCTCAAGTACACCCGCCCGACCGTCGAAGAGTATCTTTCGCAAGGAATCATCAGCCGCGACGGCTCTGTGAATCGGGAAGGATTTCAGCAACTGATCGATCTCATGGGGGAGAGGCTATACAAGCAACGCCCTTATCCAACGCCGGAGAAATATCTGGACATGAGCTATCTTCGCCGCGCCCAGCAGGATCTCGGCATCGCTACGGGACGCTGACCATCCGATCTTGGTGTCAAAGACTAGTGTGGCGTCTCAGAGCTTCATTGAAAAACTCCAAACAATGGCAGCAGTCGAAGTTGCACTCAAATCCCCCTTAATCCCCCTTTTCAAAAAGGGGATTTTTCTCCGCAGGATTTCAACCCCTCTTTGGAAAACTAATTGTGCGACACATCTTTTGGACTGGACACGGGG
>CAZNBG010000377.1:0-3649 GCA_964570915.1 uncultured Nitrospira sp.
CCGCGACCCCTACGTTGCGAACGTAGTGCTCTCCCAACTGAGCTAGCCCCCCACCTGTGGGACAATTGGTCACGCGATCCCTGAAGCCCGCAGGGTTTGCTGCGCATCAGCGCGCAGGTGTGAGCTGCGGAAAGAGAACGGGGAGGAATATGTGATCGCGCGTCCGTGGCCGGCATTATACACGACCTGCAAGTGAGACTCTAGCAGGACCTTGGTCCTGAACGATAAAACATGTCTGGTCTTTCTGTGGTGTGAAAGGAAGTATCGACGAGGGACAACGACCCCGAGTGGGACGGGGCCTATCTATTGCTTCGTTAGGACATCTCGCGGTTTCCTAACGATAGGTGACTGTGACCCGGCGTAAGAAGTCATCCAGATGTGCAATATGTTGTTCGACCGTCGAGCGGTCATGACATTGCGCCGCGAGTTCCAGGGCGGTTCCAATGTCACTAATCCTGTCAAACCCGAAGCCCCCTCCATCGCCTTTCATGCGATGGCCGAGAGTCTGAATGGTCTTGAAGTCTTGCTCAGTCAGTGCGTCCCGAAGTGTTTGGAGATCTTTCCTCCGGTTAGCCAGAAAAATCGGCACGATATCTTCAAGATCACGACTAATCTCTAGGGAGAAGCGCTTCCCTGATTCGGAATGTAAGGGGTTCATCGCTCGACGACGTGTTCCTTGTGTGCCCGAAGAACTTCCAACAAGGTGGATTTCTTTACCGGCTTGGTAAGATGGGTGTTGCAGCCGGCTTCAAAGATGCGGACCCCTTCCTCTTTGAGGGCCAACGCGGTGAGGGCGATGATCGGTGTAGGCGGCAGATCATGGTCTCGTTCCCACGATCGAATGGCCTTCGTCGCGGTATAGCCGTCCATCACGGGCATCTGCATGTCCATCAAGATGACGTCATAATGCTCGGCCTTGAATTTATCTACCGCGATCGCGCCATGGTCCGCCACGTCGAGGACGTAATCCGTCTGCTTCAGATACGACCGTACCAGCAGTTGGTTGTCGGGAGAATCCTCAACTAAGAGCACCCGCAAGGTCCGCGTCGGAGTCGTCGGCGACGACTCCACAACTTCGGCAGTCGCTGGCGAAGTGCCTTTTGCCCGGCCAAGGGCGATTCCGATCGTTTGCAGGAGGTCGGACCGTCGAATGGGTTTAATAAGATACCCGCCCAGGCCGAGATCATACGTCCGAGCAATGTCATCAGCCCAATGGTCTGAAGTCAACATGATCACCGTCGGGCCTCGTCCGCCGGATAACGAGTTCACCTGTTCCACAACTTGAAATCCACTCATCCCCGGCATGCGGCAGTCGAGAAGCAGGAGTTCATAGTTCTCTCCCCGGTCGGTCGCACGTCGGAGTGTGTCCAATGCGGTCCTTCCGTCGCCCGCTTCTGTAACTTGAGCTCCCCAGCTGCCCAACGTTTCGCGGAGTATGAGGCGATTGGTCGGATGGTCGTCCACCACCAGGACTCGCACTCCTGCAAGATCGATCTGTGGGGCGGCCTTCTGAGCTTTCTGAAGGGTATGTTCTGTCTGGACCTGAAGGAGGATGGAACAGTGAAAGGTACTGCCCTTTCCCACCGTGCTCTCTGCCGAGATCCGGCCATTCATCCGTTCGGCAAGGCGTTTGGTTATGGCAAGGCCGAGTCCTGTGCCTCCGAACTGCCTGGTGGTTGATACGTGCGCCTGCGTAAAACTGTCGAAGATCACATCGAGTTTATCGGAAGGAATCCCGATTCCGGTGTCGCTCACGGAAAACCGGACGGCGCCGGGAGTATTTCGATCGAGATCGTTGGTGACACGAACTTCCACCGAGCCTTTCTCAGTAAATTTGAGGGCATTACCGATGAGATTGATCAAGATTTGCGTCAACCGTGTCGGATCACCAATCAAATGACACGGCACGTCTCGGTCCACATGAGAGGTGAGCTCCAGTCCCTTCTCGTTGGCCCGCATGGCCAATATATCGATGGCCTTATCGATGACTTCGTTCAAATCGAACTCGATGGCTTCCAACTCCAAGTGACCTGCTTCGACTTTGGAGAGGTCCAAGATGTCGTTGATGAGACTCAACAGTGTGCCGCCTGCTCGGCGGAAGATACGCAGGTACTTTCGTTGGTCTGGCGTGAGCGGAGTTTCCCAAAGAAGGTCTGCCATGCCGATGATCGCATTCATAGGGGTGCGAATCTCATGACTCATGCTGGCGAGGAATTCGCTCTTTGCACGGCTGGCCACTTCGGCGGCCTCTTTGGCGACACGCAGGGCTTGCTCAACCTCACGCCGCTCAGCCGCTTCAAGCGCCAGAGTCGCCATGGTTGCGAGCAGGCCGGCGAGGTGCTCCTCATGCCTACTCCACTCTCGAGGCGTCCCGACAGACTCGGCGCAGAGCATGCCGACGAGCTGTCCCTTTTGCCTGATCGGCGCACTCAGCATGGCCTTGATATTGAACGGCGCGAAATATACCTGTGCCAACTCTTTGGTCCGGGGATCCTGCGAAGCATGGTGCGATGCGATGGCTCGACGCTCACGAGTCAGTGACCGGAGATATGCGGGACAGTGCTTGGCTTGGAACGCAACGTTGGGATTGGTGTGTTGCCGTCCCGATTCGCACAGATCGATAAGTTTGATGGATTCTCGCTCTTTGGAGAGCAGCCAGGTGCTGGCGCGGTTGACCCGCAGCAGGCTACAGCAGGCGTCTGAAATGGCTTGGAATGCCTGCGAAATGCTGCCGCTGTTCATGGCTTCACTTTGGGCCAGCTTGTGGAGTGTCTCCTGGTATTGCTCCAACAGCCCGGCGGAGTTGGGGTTGAGCGAAGCAATGGTCTGCTTGGAGCGTGGCCCGCGGGGAGCGGTGGTCCGGCCGGTCGTAGAAATGGGACGTTGAGAGGACCTGGCGGGTGCAGAGCGTTGTCCTTGAGACTCTACCCGTCGATGGCGTGGCATGGGCACATGAATACTCAACGAATATTTTGAGGAGGTTTTTGGTCGTCGTGCGAGTCCGGGACCAACATCAGAATGCTGGCCGATTTTGTCCGGTTGCGTCCTTCTTGTTTGGCTTGGTAAAGCGCCTGATCCGCAGCCTTGATGAGGTCGGTAGGGGACGAGTTTCTATTGGGAACCACGCAGGCGTACCCGACGCTGATCGTCACGAGTTCCCCATCCGAGTGCTTAATACCCAGCGATTCAACTCGGCGGCGCAGGCTCTCCGCGACTTGAGCGGCGCCGTCGATGCCTGTGCCGGGCAGCACCGTGACAAACTCATCTCCTCCATAGCGGGCGACCAAATCACCGGGACGATTGACTGAACTGGAGACTGCCGCGGAGACATGTTTGAGGCATTCATCACCGGCGGTGTGTCCTTTGGAATCGTTGTAAGTTTTGAACCGGTCGATATCGAACATGATCAGGGACAGGGGCGTCGACTCTCGCACGGCTCGTCGCCATTCCTGGTCCAGAAAGTCGTCGAATTGGCGTCGATTGGTGATGCCGGTCAACCCATCCAAGCACGAGAGACGGAGCAGCATCTGATTGGCCTCTTGGAGCTGACGCATGACCTCAAGAAGCTCTTGCTCACGTGCGCGGCGACGGTCCATTTCATGAACGAGCCGGAGTACCGACCGCACTCGTGTCAGGAGTTCGATCTTTT
>CAZNBG010000378.1:0-3637 GCA_964570915.1 uncultured Nitrospira sp.
CTCCATCCCGGATGGGATGACCAGCCATTCGGCGACCGCATCCCGCACCCCTTCGCACGATTTCAAGGCGGGGCCCTGCTGAGCCCCCTGCCGACCATAGCCCATCTCCTCGCGCACCACACTTTGCAGCGCCTCCAGGCGCGAATCCACACCCGCCAACTCCTCCGAGCGTCGTAAAATCGCCTGATCCAGCGACTGCATCATCCCGGCAGCTTGAATGGCCTCTTCCTGCACGGAGCGTTGGTCCGCCCGCAGTTTCGCCACGAGGCGGTCGGCTTCCCCGTATTCCTTGCGCACCGTTTCGTGACGACCAATCGCGGCTTCACGCTGCCCACGAAGCTCGTCTCGCTCCGAGACCAATCGGGTTCCACGGCCTGCGAGATCCTCCAGCCGTTTCGTGAGCTGCGAGATACCCTGCTCGGTATTCGCGACCAGGACCGCCAGCTGCAACACATCTTTGCGCCCTCGCTCTTCTTCCGCAACTGCCGCAGCCCGTTGCTGGAGCACCCGCGCCATCTCCTGATCAAGTTCACCAAGGGCACGATCCCGAATGGCCATTTCCTCTTCGACCGAGTGCAATGACGCCTCGACCGTCTGAAGCGCGCCGGCCAGATTGTCCTGCGAGCGGACCAGCTCTTCCAATTCGGCTGACTCCTCAACTTGTTGCTGATTCAATAACTGACCTCGGTTGCGTTCGACCTCTGCCGCGGTCAGCGCGTGGGCCTGCTGCTGCTCAATTCCCGCCAGTTCTTCTCGAGTCCTTCCGATCAGATCGGCTGTCGTAATGGCATCAAGGCGAGCCTGTTCAAGATCCGTCGTGAGCCGAGCCTGCTCGGCGGCTTTCTCGGATTCCTGCCGATCCAAATTCAGGACGTCGTCCTCCACCTCTCGCAACGTCTGCCGCAATGCCCGGAATTCCCTGGTCAACAACGTCACCTCGATCCCACGCACCTCTCCCTGCAACGTTTGATAGGTGCGCGCCTGGCGCGCTTGCCGTTCGAGGGAATTGAGTTGCTTCTTGATCTCGGCCACGATGTCTCGGACTCGCAAGAGATTTTGCTGCGTCGATTCCAACTTCCGTAATGCCTCGGCCTTCTGTTTCTTGTAGCGGACGATACCGGCGGTTTCCTCGATGAGCTCGCGTCGATCTTGCGGAGACGCATTCAAGATCTGATCGATTTGGCCTTGCGCAATAACGGTGTGTCCTTTACTTCCCGCACGGGTGTCGAGAAGCAACCCGCGGATATCCTTGAGCCTGCACGGGGTCTTATTGATGAGATACTCGCTCTCACCATTGCGGTACAAACGCCGGGTAATCATCAGTTCTTGAAATTCCGTCAGTTGGCTGGGAAGCCCCGCGCCGGCATCCAACTTCACCGACGTCTGATCGAGGCCACCGATGACTAACGAGACTTCCGTCATCCCCAACGGCTTTCGGAGTTCAGTGCCATTAAAGATGACGTCTTCCATCTTTTCACTTCTGAGTGTTTTGGTACTTTGCTCGCCCATTACCCACAGAATGGCATCCACGACGTTGCTCTTTCCGCTCCCATTTGGGCCAACAATCGCCGTGACACCCTCTGGAAATTCGATCTTGGCCTCAGCGAACGACTTGAACCCCAACATGTCCAATGATTTCAAGTACATCGGCTCACCCTTTCACGCGCGCGTGGGGCGCTCCCATGGAAATAAAAATTTCCGGCCCTTGTAACAAAAGGGTTTAAAGAAAAAAAAAAAAAACACAGCCAATAGAGGAGATACCGTGTGATCCCTACAAGATATAGGATGCGGCTGGGAAAAACTCAAGAATGGCTGAACCCCGATCCATGGCCTGAGAATTGTCCTTGGCAGCACATGATGGCCGTCCTAGGAAACGGCCGAAAGTGAAGGACGGAAGGCGTGATCCACAGCCACTACCCGGCAATGCTGGCCATCGATTTCTTGGACGATTCTATTTGGACAAGTTCCTTCGGCAACAGGAATTCAACGTCTTCTTCGATGACGGTGAGCTCCTCGACCTCGGATGGTCCCGACGCTCTCAAGAACGCGACCACTTCCGTGACCAAGATTTCCGGAGCGGAAGCACCGGCGGCAATGCCAACAGCTTTGGCACCTTGCAACCACTCCGGATTGATGTCGCTGGCGGAATCGATGAGATATGAGGGAATGCCGCATTGTTCTCCAAGTTCCCGCAAGCGATTGGAGTTGGAGCTGTTCGGCGACCCGATGACCAGAATGACATCCACGAGGCGGGATAATTCCTTCACGGCATTCTGCCGGTTTTGCGTCGCATAGCAGATATCTTCCTGATGCGGCCCCTTGATGTTTGGAAACCGCTGATGGAGTGCGCTGACGATGTCTCGACACTCATCCACGCTCAGCGTGGTCTGCGTGACATACGAAAGGTTGATGGTGTTTTCTACGAGCAATTCTTCCACATCTTTCACCGAAGACACGAGATGAAACTTGTCGGGAATCTGGCCCAGCGTCCCGATCACTTCCGGGTGACCGGCGTGACCGATAAGAATCAGTTCATACCCCTGGGTATAATCGCGGTTGACTTCGTTATGCACTTTGATCACCAGCGGACAGGTCGCGTCAATCACATGCAGGCGTCGACGATTCGCTTCTTCCCACACCGACTTCGCAACACCATGCGCGCTGAAAATGACAACCGATCCTTCCGGGACTTCGTTCAACTCTTCCACAAACACCGCGCCTTTTTGCCGGAGCGAATTCACAACGTGGCGGCTATGAACGATCTCATGCCGGACATAAATGGGTGCCCCGTACTTCTTGAGAGAAAGATCCACGATATCGATTGCCCGATCGACACCGGCGCAAAACCCACGGGGATTGGCAAGATATATCTTCATGGTCGTCATAGCTCCTTCGCTCGGCACTCTACTAAGGTCGTCCTGTCCGCAGTCCTTACTGAGCATTCACGATACGTCAGATCAGCTCGTTCCGTCAACAGAATTGCCTCCGAAAAGCCGCGACGGCATCACCGAGGACCATCAAAGTAACGCATGAGAGACCATGGACATCTTCGCGCAGTTATGTCCAGGAGATCTTGCCCGTCCCCTACAGGCTTGGTAGGTTGCGGGCTTTGAAATAGTTACCACCTCGGAGATCCATGTCTGAGATCGAGTCAGAACGCTACTCTGTGGACCCCAAATCCGACCTTTTCTGAGTCATGTCCACATCCCCGAACAAATGGACACCGTCATGTCATCATCACGCTGTTATCTTGACTCTCTCTATGGTCCCCCGTACGCTCAATGCCTGCTGAGCCTTCATATCCTTGGACAACTGAAACGTTCCCGCTCTGTTTCTCTCTTGTAAATAAGGAGGTGCCTCAGATGGCTCAAAGACCATTTCAAACGGGAGTTGCCATTAATCTTGGCAATGGAGAAAGCGTCAAGGACATCACCATTTTGACTGTTCCCGCCAGAAAACGATTCGATGTCAAATTTCTCGGGATCAATGGGTTCGGACAGCTGAATCAGCCGCTCTTCTACGCAGTGCACGTGACCACACGGTCGAAAACGGGCATCTATCCCATTGCACCTAGCGGTACTTCTGAGATGGCTGACCCCGAATTTCCGGCAAGATATTTTGGGAGTCAGGAAGCCAT
>CAZNBG010000379.1:0-3631 GCA_964570915.1 uncultured Nitrospira sp.
GTTGGCGAGAGGAATTGAACCGTCCCCACTGTGGGACTTATCCCGAGGCTCAATACGATAAATCGATAGTTAGCCGCCGGGTCAACAACAACAATACCAAACATTGGAGCTGGTGGGAGGAATTGAACCTCCAACCAGCGCCCCAGATTTACTTACATGTAACATGTTGGATATTCCTCTGTAACAGCCGATGGGTACACACTCTCCCAATTTGTGGAGGTGCACCATGGTAAGAGGGCTACTCATCTGGGCTGCGATGTTGTTTACTGCCTGCGCGTCACCTGACATTTTTCCTCAAAGCCTTGTTTCAGAAATGGAGACAAATAAGGATCTTGTTCAGATGGGTGGGCGGATCGTCACGGCCACGAAGCAAGATGGCGTGCTCGTCCTTGCTGAAAAACTTCCTATTCGGCACGATGATCCGCGCCAGGGTCCAGATGACACTGTTCGCGGCGAAGGATGGTTTATGGTCTCCTTCGGAGGTGACATTGAAGAACTGGGACTCAAGCATGGAAACAAATTAGTTGCCGTGGGCAAGGTGGAAGGCACGCAGACTACGGACGTCAACGGAGTGAAGCGGGAGGTGCCCAACCTCGTGACACGCTGCCTTCATATTTGGAAAACTGGCCGGGAGCATATTGCAGACTTTCCGCATTTAAAGGACACGTATTATCCGCTTCCTCGAGAAACTTATTGCAAGCTGAAATAGGATTACGAAGCGCTCAGTCGCTTGCCCTTCCGTTCCAGACGGGCAATTTCACTTCGGACATGTCGCCTTATTGTCCTTACCTGCATACAAAAGCGCCAGAGCAGAGCTTTCATTCTGGTCACAACACTCATCATGAGATCTTCCGAGTGACCACAGCGAAACAGTGTTCTGTCTGAAGGAATCCCCTGTCGATGATTTGTAAACCACCGGTTGGAGATTCAATTCCTCTCGCCAGTTCCACTCCCCACCTGTAGGATGCGATCACCTTCCCGCTCGCGGACTGGGTCCTCTCTTTTCGATTGATTTTGCAGTTCGCATCGAACCTTAATCCACGCCTGCAGGATTTCCTTAGAGTCGAAGCTCAGCCGGTATTCACGACAGGACTTTTGCAGTAAACCTTCTTGGAATTGGTAGATCAGAATCGATCCTCCATCAGTGAAGTGTTTTTCTTCCATCGGTGGTTGGCCAAACTTCTGAATTACTTCCCGTTTAGTGGCTCGGCCCACTGCCTCTCCCCTCAGATAATCTTCGATGCATCCCGCTCCCAGAACCGCCAAAAGCATAGTAGCGGCAGCGAGTATGTAACGAACGGCAATGTACACTTTGCCCCGGTTCGACTTGTCAGTGGTCCAGGTCATGACTGTTCGGTGAAGTTTCTCTTGCAGATCGCAGCAATCACTTTTCTGCCCCTCCCTGCTTCGCACAGTGCAGTGCTATCGTCGCCCATGTCCCGCCGAGGCGTGCCGCGATGAGGGTGCTCAGACTACTGAGCGCGATCAGTTCCTTCAATGTGATCCTCCTTCGTCGGGTAGAGCCGTTCAAAGTGATCGACGAGCCGGTGCAGCAGCGCGACGGTTGCCGCTGACATCTCGACTACTTCCCGTTGTTCGTGTGCTGTAAAGCGATGCGCCCGCACAGTGACCTGCACCAGTTCTGAGTATGAGTGTCGATGGGCCTGGTCGTTCACGTAAAACCCCGGGCCTTGCGCCTGGTAGACGTCGATATAGGGCGCCGCGAAGGCCCAGCCGCGTTCTGAAGGAATGGGCGAATCACTGAGGGGGCGAGCCAGCATGGCCTCCACTGTCTGCACCCTCTCAGTCCGTCCTTGATGCACTTCAAACCGTCGCATCGCCCACATGCTCCTCCAGATAGACATGTCCTCTGGGGTCAGCGTGGCACTCCACATCCTGCGGAGATGGTTGAAAGTGTTTTCTAGTTCCAGTTGATCCATGCGACCCTGCGGGTCCAGGATGGGGAGGACTTGGTTCTTGATCCGTTCTTCAACCATGTACATCGCGTTGAGGAAGGCTTGGAAGAAGTAGCGGAATCCCTCATCAGCGTATTGCGGTCTCGCCTGTTCCTGGCGAAGAAGGTGGGAGAAAAAGCGAGCCGCTTTCAATTCATCCCGCGCAGCGTCTAATTTCATTTCACCAGCCAGCATTCACAAAAATGTAAGCGGTCGCCATTTTGTGAAGATTCGATCTGATGGTGTGGGAATTGACTGTTGGGTGATGAGCGCTTGGAAGGCAACCGAAACGCATAGCCACACTCATGTCGTGGTCAGAATAGTGTTTGGTCTGTTGACGCAGTAGGTTTGTTGAACGAGCGGCACAAACCGTGAAGAGTTCTTCGGATACGGATAATCCTCTATTGGTTCTCCTTGCGTCCGCCAGATGTGGAAGCATTCCGGCCTGACGGTGGGGCGGCTGACTGGTACACCAGTCAAACTGGTGACGACGCCTCCCAGTACTGGCCCAATGACAATCACCATATTGCCACGTTGGAGGTCTTGCTCGCCGACTTTCCCTGTGTAGCGAATAATAAACATGCCACGCTCCCCATCACGATCAACAGGTCCATAGACCGGCTTTGTTTGAATGGGTAAGACACGGACCAACACCTGCACCTCTTCGCCTTTCACCATCGATCCAAGGATCTGTCCTCCTAATTCCACGACACGACCTTGATACTCGTCAGGATGGTTCATCACTTGTTCGAACGTCACAGTACGGTCCACCTTTTCCAGTACTTCAGGAGGAAAAATGGCGGCAGGCGCACAAGTGAAGACGAGCAGACCTCCCGCTCCTATTACCAGGAGATCACTCCACCAGCCTCTTGGTCGCTTCGATAGTTCCACGGGGCAGGATTCGATATCAAGCCTATGAAGCAATGCAGTGATGGCTGACCATCACTTGGTGAGAAGGGTGTTTTTAGGATCCGACTTCCATCGGGTGAGCAGCCATTCTTGAGAATTCATCACCGGATTGCCATCGAGCGGGTGAACACGTTCGTAACTGCCGTCCTGCAGCAATTGCCTGGCCTGAACGTTATCCTGAAGTCCAATGGCGAGGATATCATTCATGATAATGTCGCGCCATTGCGGATGAAGCACGGGAAAGAGAATTTCGACCCTGCGATCGAGATTGCGCGGCATGAGGTCCGCGCTTCCCAAGAGCACTTCGTGTTGTCCCGCGTTGTGAAAGTAGTAAATCCTGGCATGTTCCAGGAAGCGACCGACTACCGAGCGCACCGTAATGGTGTCACTTACTCCCGAAATGCCGGGTCGTAAGCAACAGATGCCTCGTACCTGTAAGTCGATTCTCACACCAGCTTGCGACGCACGATAGAGAGCCTGAATGCACGCCTTGTCGACGAGCGCATTCATTTTGAATGAGATGTAGCCATCACCATGTTCGCGGTGATGGTGGATTTCCCGATCGATTCGCTCGATCATGTCCCGCCTCAATGTCGTTGGGGCGACCAGCAATCTCGCGTAGGATTTCTTGCGCGAATATCCTGTCAGGGCATTGAAAAGGTCGGACACATCAGTCCCGATAATGGGATCACAGGTCAAATAGCTCAAGTCGGTGTAGATGCGACTCGAGAAGACGGTATAGTTTCCAGTGTCGAAATGGAACAAGC
>CAZNBG010000380.1:0-3622 GCA_964570915.1 uncultured Nitrospira sp.
ACAGCGTCCTGAACGTGTTTGACAGCCCCGACGCCACGCCGCTCTTGCGGGGCAATCTCTGCCACATACACGTATGAGACACCAGATTCTCCGCCGTGTGCCAAGCCTTGAAGCAAGCGCGCAGCCAGCAATAAGGCGGATGCCCAAGCCCCAATTTGCGCGTAAGAAGGAACTACGGCAATCACAAAACTGGACAGTGCCATCGTACACATCGACACAACCAGCGTGTTCTTACGCCCAATTCGATCGCCAAGATGGCCAAAAATCATGCCACCGACAGGCCGCGCTATGAAACCTACTGCAAATACGGCCAACGTCGAAATACGCGCAGATTGCGCATCGGGTTTCTCAAAAAAATTCGCACCAAGATAGACGGCGAACGTACCGTATAGGGTCCAATCGAACCATTCAAGCAGATTACCGAAAACGGCTGCTCTTAGCGACCTGAGAGAATTAATTCTGGCGACGTGGTCGCGCGCGCGCGCCGCTTCGCCGCCGCCCGCTAAGGTGTAGTTTGACATGGCTTCCTCCTGACTTTTAGGAGCCTTACAGCTTGAATGGACGAGAACAGCGCATTTGCGCGCTGTTCGTCCTCTGAAGTTTGGATTTGAGCCGTTGCTGGACGACACCTGAATACAAGAACACCACAGGAGTTCAGCAACGGCTTGCACTGCTAGAGGGGCAAGTAGTGTTTCAATACCGCCCAATTATCACGAACGACGTTCTCCGCAAAGAGCTCACGTACTTCCGCATCGGACTTCCCCAACTCATGAAGCACCCTACGGGTATCGGAACCTGGCGCCGGCGCCGGGCCAAGCGGGTCGATTACCTTATCGTCGAACCTGTACCACGTCGGAATTGGCAGGCTGACACGGTGTCCGCTTGGGTGATCGGCTTCGCGCATTGCCAGCGACACACCGTCCAGTCCGCTACCCTGGTGCTCCGATACCGTGCCTGCCTCACGCACTTCATCAAGCCTAGCAACAGGAACGAACGACGCGGATGGGAAGTCCCTCAACACGTGAGCAATCTCATCGCACGTCCGTTCGGCGATTGACTCCGTAAAGGTATCTGTGACCTCCGCATCCCCGAGCAGATCAGCGATGGCGCTGAGATCGTCCGGCCGGCATGCGAAGAACCCCCAACGGTCTTTCGCCTTGTACAGCCGGTAGTGCGGGCCGTAGCCGAGCGCGCGCTGAGTCGAGGGTTCCAGCGCGGCGCCTTTCCCGGCTGCTGAAACAGTGAACGGAAACTGCACGAGCTGGGCGCCCATTGACAAAGACGTCCGCACGTACGAGCCCCCCCGACCAAACTCCTTTGCAACCAGAGCCTGTACAACGCCAAGGGCAGCGGTGAAGCCAGTAATGTAGTCAACACAGGACGCCATCCCGTGCAGCACCGGAACCGCCGGAGTTCCGTAGCGTGCGGTGATTCCGGTGGCGGCCTGCAAAACGGGATCGAACGAAGGGTAATCCTTGAAGGGGCCACCCTCGGGGCCTCCCCACGCACTGACTTGGCAACTGATAATGTCGGGGTTGATGCGCCTCAGTTGCTCGTCGGAAATACCCAGCTTCTCCGCAGACCGGTCCAGGAAATTATGCAGGACCACATCCGCTTCCTTTACCATCGCTTCGAGAACGGCGCGCCCCTTAGCGGATTTCAGGTCGAGAATGATGGAACGCTTGCCTTGATTGACGTCGATGCCGAACCACATGGTCATGCGCGGTCCCGCCTGCGGAGCTGGCGGGTCAATTCGGGTCACCTTTGCGCCGAACTCGGCAAGGACGCGGCATGCCGCAGGCCCTGCAATCACGTTTGACAGATCAAGGACTCGTACGCCAGACAAAACCTTCGACGCCTGCTCGTGAAAGGTACTGACCTCAATAGCAGGATGGCTCGATTTCCAGCCGGTCGTGAAATCGCCCAACTGCCGCGGCCGCAATGCCTCGGACTGGACAGCAGGACCTGCAATGGAGACATAGCGTCCCGTCTGCCGGACTGCGCCGAACCTGACATCTTCCACCTCGTCGACATTCCCGCCGGCTTGGGCCTCGGGAAAGTCAAGCCATTCTTGTGTCGTTCTAACGACGGTCACGGGGACACCAGCCTCTTGCAGCAGATTCTCCCAAACATGGGCTGGCTTGGTCTGAAACCGTTGCGACATCAGCGTCCGCATCCTCTCGGCCCAGTGAGAACTCAGACCGGCAGAATAGCTGATGTTATTTCCTTCACCGCCCTCCTCATAAGGGCTTCCGACGATCATGCCCTCTGCGAGGAGATCGTTAAGAATGCCAAGAACTTCCAGGCAAGACCTGGCGTGATGAACGTGATCGACGGCATTGATGAATACCATTTTGCCGTCACTGCAGACGTAATTCCCAAACTGAGGGCGCCTGAACTTAGCAAGGTACGATTGGATTGCCTCATGCCCAGCCTCACCAATCTCGTCAAAATGTTCGCGGATGATGGGGAAGGCAACTTCCGTCATCGCCTTTTCGATTGGGGGCAAATCAAACCGTTGGGGCTGCCCTTCCACCTTCATGATTAGAACCGCCATGGCGGACATGAGGGCGTCAGCCAAGGGCACCTCCACATGGGAGCCGGTGCCTGTTTTCAGACGTTTCAAAAATCCAATGGTCGCGGCGATGGCTGCATGTACCCCGCCATAGGCAGACGCCATCGGAACCGACGAGAAGATCGGACGGCCACCGAGGACGGGACCCAGGGCATGGATGTCGGTGTATACGCCAACGGACGCGGCGATTGTGCCTTCTGAGGCGGCCATATCACCTCGTTCGCTGCCCTTGGCAAAACCGGGAATCGACACGTATACGACCGACTCATTGCGCTTGCGAACGCTACCGTAGTCCAATTGGAACTGGGCCGCTCGCCCCGGACCAAGGTTGTCGAGGATGATATCGGCCTGCTCCGCCAGCCGCAGCACTCTGCCGTGCTCATCAGGATCTTTGAGATCTACGCTCAGTTCGATCTTTCCTCGACCCAGGAAGGCGTCGGAAAGCTCTTCATCTCGATCGGGATGATTCAGTTCGATGACTTCGGCACCTTGATCGGCAAGAAGCATCGAGGCCACTCGTCCAGCCCAAATACCGCCCAGATTCAAAACCCGAACACCTTCTAACGGACGATCCTTGATCATCATTCTTCCTCTGAAGTTGATAACCCTGCTAGAGCTTGGCTCGGTTCAGGGTTCCGTTTCAATGCAAATTGATTTTTGACGCCGATGAAACATTCACCGCACATCAGGCGAGCTTGCGCTGATTCGACAAGTCCGATGCTCCGCGCATTTCTGCTACCCAGGCCCCTCTACTTTCAAACTGCGGCAGTTGAAGCAGTTTCCTCACGATGTGGAACTGGGTTGGCATGTCTTCCCAATCTGTGGGAAAGAAGCTGACAGTGCCCCGACCACGTCTCACCCGCTCGACGACAACGGATCCACCAGGCGGGCTCAAACAGGGGTGCGCCAGGGCCGCTTCGCCCCAATTTTGAGTGTCGGGAACATACTTATAGTGCAGCGTCCCGTCACTTTTTATGCCCTCAAGCCCGGGGTAAATCGGAGGGACGGCCTCGGCGTCCGTAAGGTCTTCAACTTACAGTTGCGAAA
>CAZNBG010000381.1:0-3621 GCA_964570915.1 uncultured Nitrospira sp.
AAGTGGTCGTGAATCTGGTCGTGAACGCCGTACAGGCGATGCCCACCGGAGGCAGTTTGATGGTCGGTCTTCAAAAAGAACCGCTGCACACACTCGGCATAGCCGCCGTTCGGCTGACCGTGCGCGATTCAGGTATCGGCATCGATCCGGCCCATCGCTCGCGCATGTTTGATCCTTTCTTTACGACGAAGGACGAGGGGACCGGCCTTGGCCTTGCCATCGTTCATTCAATCGTCGAAGCCCATCAAGGACGGATCGACGTCGAGAGCACAGTGGGGCAAGGCACCTCCTGTTCGATTATTCTGCCGCATCCGTCGTCGATGCAGAACCAGCCAGAATCCGGCGCAACCGACCTTGTGGAACGCAATTTGGCACTAGCGGAGGATTGGTCTCATGAGTGACCGCGAGAAAAACGGCTCTCTTCCAGAGAATACCGACGACAGCGAACGCATTCTGATTGTCGACGATGATCCGTCGATGCGGGCGGCACTGATGGAAACCGTCAGGCGGCTTGGTTATTCCGTGCAAGGGGCGTCTGACGGAGTTGATGCCATGGAACGGTTCGTTCGGTTCCGTCCCGGGATGTGGCTGACCGATTTCCGGATGCCGCGCCTGAGCGGCCTGGACCTGATCAAGGAGATCAAGTCGCGAGCGCCGCAGGTCACGATCGCTCTCATGACCGCCTATGGCACGATCGAAACGGCGGTCGAGGCGATGAAGCTGGGCGCCAGCGAGTATCTCTTGAAGCCCTTTTCTATGGACTTACTGGAGCGAGTCATCGTGAATCTCAAAGCGGGACGGGAAGAAGGGGCCGGGCCGGACCTGCTTACCCAACCGACGGACAACCGGGCGATCCTCACCCAAGACCCGGGAATGGTCAGACTGTTGAGCACGATCGAATGGGTGGCTTCCAGTCAGGCCACCGTGCTCATTCTTGGAGAGAGCGGCACGGGGAAAGAGCTCCTGGCTCGGTTCATCCATAATAGGAGCCCACGGGCGCATCGACCGTTCATTGCCGTCAATTGTGCCGCATTGCCGGACGGGTTACTCGAGAGCGAACTCTTCGGCCACGAGCGCGGTGCATTCACCGGTGCCTTGATCAGAAAAATCGGCAAGTTCGAGATGGCGCATTCCGGAACCCTGCTCTTGGATGAAATCAGCGAAATGAACCTGAATCTCCAAGCGAAGCTGCTGCGTGTCTTGCAGGAGCGCGAGGTGGATCGGATCGGGGGGCGTGACCCGGTTCCCGTGAATATCCGCGTGATCGCGACGACGAATCGGGCGCTCTATCGCGAGGTCGAACAAGGCCGCTTTCGCGAGGATCTCTACTATCGGTTGAACGTTTTTCCCATCACCGTTCCTCCGCTGCGTGAACGCACCGCCGATATTCCTCTCCTCGCGCGGCATTTTGTCAACCAATCGTCCATGCGGAACGGCCTGACTCCGCCGGCGTTGTCGGAGAGCGCTCTTGCGCATTTGCAACGGCTGGCATGGAAAGGAAATGTGCGTGAGTTAGAGAACGTGATGGAACGGGCGGTGTTGTTGGCCGGGCAGAATCCCATCCTCCCCGATCATTGTCCACCCGAAAGAGGTGACGAGACGGTAGCGCAGCCCGTCCGTCCACAACCGCCGACCAACGGATCTCTGTGGGAGATGGAACGGGAATTGATTTTTAAGACGCTGGCTCGTGTGAAGGACAATCGCACACACGCCGCGAAAGAACTGGGCATCAGCATCCGCACGTTACGAAACAAGCTGCGGGAATATCGCGAGAGCGAACGACCATTGTCGATCACCGCGCCATGAGGGAGGCAAGAATTGCCGGTCGGTATGTTCATGCCCGGCAACATCTCACTCCAAACCGGGAGCAAGAGGCCGCGTCGCGAAAAGCCATGTCATCGGTACGTGGTCGGTGTCTCGGCCATAGCGGAGCGCTCAGGCAGGCATTAGGGTTGCACTCAAAGGACACGCGGGACGTCGTCGCACACTGAAGGGAGCACACGGTTATGACGATTTTTGACCGAACGATGCGACTGTTGGAACGGACACTTGATCTTCGCAGTGCGCGGCAACGTGTGATCGCTTCGAACCTGGCCAACGAAGAAACGCCGGGCTATCGCGCGTCAGAGCTGAACTTCATGGACCAATTGCACTCCGCGCACAAGGGGCGTCCGCCGATCGTGCTGGCGGCGACTCAGTCTCGGCATTTCGGTCTTCATGGGCCGCAAGGGGTGCAAACCGTCACAGGGAAGCTGAGTGAAGTGCCGGCAGGGGATCTCCCTCTCGACGCCAACTCCGTGAATCTCGAATTGGAGATGGCGAAGTTATCTGAGAACGTCATGCAGTACAACGCGGCGACCACGATATTGGCTGCAAGGTTCCGGGGGCTATTGAGCGCCATACGAGATGCACGATGATGAATAACCGCCGGCAAACAATCGGCAGCTGTGCAGTGTCACAAGTCAGTGACCAGGGAGGAGGTTGTGTATGGAGATGTCCGACAGTTTAGCCGTCTCAGTGTCGGGTTTGGATGCCCAACGGCGACGACTCAATGTCATTGCCAGCAATCTTGCGAATGCGCAATCGACGAAGACCCCAACGGGTGGTCCGTACAAACGGCGCGACGTCGTCTTTCGCTCGACGGCGGTCCCCAGTGCGTTTCAACGGGCCTTCCGCCAAGTCGCCATCGGACCGTCGGCGCACGCGCTCGAAGGGGTCTCCGTGACGAAGGTGGTAGAAGATCCCAAACCCGGGCAACTGATTTATGATCCACATCACCCGGATGCTGACAAGAAAGGGTTCGTCCGCCTTCCCAATGTGAACGTCATGGAAGAAATGGTGAACATGATCGGAGCATCGCGTGCGTATGAAGCCAATGTCCAGGCGATCAACGCAACACGCACCATGTGGAACAAGGCGCTCGAGATCGGGAGGTAATGATGAGTCAGATTTACGGTGTGACGTCCGGTATCGCTCCCATCGCCGATGTGGCGCAGATCGGGTCGGCAGGCACTGCCGAACCCTCGGGAACTTCCGGATTCGTGGATTCCCTCAAGTCCGCCATCGGAAAAGTCAACGAGGCGAGAATAGAATCTAACGGGGCAGTTGATGCCCTCATGACGGGCGAATCGCAGGACCTGCATCGGACGATGGTCGCCTTGCAGGAGGCGGACGTGTCGTTTCAATTGATGATGCAGATTCGGAACAAGCTGGTCGCAGCGTATGAAGAGATTCAACGGATGCAGGTCTGATCAACCGGAAGGAGTGAGGCGACGTGGCCGGTTTATTTTCCAAATTCTCCCTCAACCAGCGGATGATCATCCTCATTGCACTGGCCGGGTCGGTTGCGGGGCTCATTGCCGTTACCTTATGGACGCAGCAACCGGACATGCAAGTGCTCTTCACCAATCTCAGCACGGAAGACGCCGCCGCCATCGTCGACAAGCTCAAAGAAACGAAGGTGCCGTACGAAACGACCGGCGGCGGATCGACGGTGCTTGTGCCGACCGCCCAGGTGCACGATCTCCGGCTGCAACTGGCGACCCAAGGGCTTCCCCACGGGGGCGGGGTGGGATTCGAGATTTTCGATCGGACGTCGATCGGCATGCCCGAATTCGTCCA
>CAZNBG010000382.1:0-3598 GCA_964570915.1 uncultured Nitrospira sp.
GTGTGGCTCTCAGCGCAGGTATATGAATTCGATGGGCCCTCTAGGATTCTTGTTCAAGTGGAGTCGGATGACGATGTCATTCAAGGAGTGACCGTCGGTGGCCAGTGCGTGATGGTGGTTGAAGGGACGTTGAAGTTTTAGCAGAATGATGAAAATGTCATGTCACATCGTTCTCAGTCGCTCGTCTCCTTGCGACATACTCCACCGGGAATGAGCTGCTCTGACAGCTCGGGGCGGGAGGGTGAGAAACATACGCCTCAGTCGCCATGCTCCCTGCGGCTTCGTCACATCACGTGTTGCTCATTCTAAATGAAGGCGATGTGGGTGAGATAGCAGCGCGCAATCGAGGATCAACCATACCGTCCTCGGTCGTTTGACCGCCCAGCGGTTTCAAAACTTTCTGTAAGAGGAGAGTGTGGAGAGATGAAGGCTGTGGTGTTTCGGGAGCACGGTGGGGCGGACAAGCTCTCGTATGACGAGCTGCCGATGCCGAAGATTGGGCCGCAGGAAGTCCTGATTCGGGTGCAGGCCTGTGCGCTGAACCACCTCGACATCTGGGTCAGGCAGGGAAGCCCTGCCTACCAAACTCCGTTCCCTCATGTTCTCGGATCGGACGTCGCCGGGACTGTCGAAGAGACAGGGGCCCAAGTGGAAGGCATCGCACGCGGGGCGCGGGTCTTTGTCTCGCCTGGGATCAGTTGCTGGAAATGCGAGTATTGTCTGGCGGGTCGTGACAATAGGTGTCGGACCTATGGGCTCCTTGGAGCCATGAGGCACGGTGGGTACGCGGAGTATGTCGCGGTTCCCTTCCAGAATGTGTTGCCGATACCCGAGAATCTGTCGTTTGAACAAGCCGCCGCGTTCCCGCTCGTCTCGGTCACGGCCTCGCATATGCTGTTCGCGTTGGCAGGACTGCAGCATGGGGAAACCGTTCTCGCGATGGGGGCGGGCAGCGGCGTCGGCATGATGGCCGTACAGCTAGCGAAGCTGGCTGGGGCGCGCGTGCTGACGACGGTGGGAAGCGATGATAAGATTCCCAAGGCCGTCGTTTTGGGAGCCGATGCCGTGATTCATCATGGCAAGGAGAATGTGGCGGAGCGAGTCCGGCTGTTGACGGAAGGACGGGGGGTCGATGTCGTCGTCGAGCACATCGGACCGGAGGTGTGGAACACTTGTGTCGAATCCCTTGCCAAAGGTGGGCGATTGGTCACGTGCGGGGCAACGACCGGTGGCGAAGTCACATTGAATCTGCGCTATGTCTATTCCCGTCAGTTGACGATCAAGGGCTCCTATATGGGAACACGAGCGGAGCTCGTGAAAACTTCGGAATTGATGGGGCAGGGGCGGTTGATTTCCGTGATCGATCGTATGTTTCCGCTCCGGGAGGCCCGGGCCGCGCAGGAACTGATGATCAGCCGGAAGTTTTTCGGTAAGATCGTGCTGGTCTGCTAGGCCGCGATCTGGTTTGCTGTGCTTGTCCGTCTAGCGACTGTGTCAGCGTATGACGAACATTCTGCCATGTGAGTAAACAGCCTCGCAGGTGTCTGACCATTCGTGATAATCTACGCTCGGCCGAACGATGCCGGTGTTCGCACGTCGGCAATCTATTGCGATACTGAGACGATGAATCTAATGAGGGAGGAATGAATGGCTACCGTGAGTCAGATTACGAACAAACGTCCAAAGTCCATCGGGCCGAAGACCTCGATTGCCAGCGCGGCCAAGACAATGCGCCAGGCGCGCGTGGGATCGCTCCTGGTCAAAAAAGGCAAAAAATTGGTGGGGATCGTGACGGATACCGATATCGTGCGGAGGGCCGTCGCGTCAGGAAAGCCGCTCGGAAAACTCACCGTCGAGAAGATCATGACGGCTCCGATTTGCACGATCGAGGGAAGCCAGTCGGTCGATGATGCGCAGGACATGATGGCGGACTTGGGTGTGCGCCATCTCGGTGTCACCAAGAACGGCGAGATTTCCGGCGTCGTGTCCGTGCGCGACCTGCTGCTGCACTATAAACGCTACGCCCAATCGAAAATTTCGACGGATGTGACGTACGACGAACCGAAGATCACTCAGGACTAACGGACGCTGAAAACGGCCACCAACTTTGTTCTCAGTCGCGTGTATCCTTGCGACAGACCCTTCCAGGTGAGAGCTGCTCCGGCAGTTCGGGGCGGGAGGGTGAAAGGAATACGCCTCAGTCTTCACACTCCTTGCGGCCTCGTTGGATGACCGTTTTGAGCATCCTCACCACCACACACTCAGGATTTACTTCTGGATCTGTTGCAGCAGGTGGCCCAGCTCTGGAAGAATGAGCTTTTCCATCGCCAGGCGCACCGCATTCTCCGAGCCGGGTAGGGAGAAGAGCGCGCGGCCCTTGACGATGCCCGCGATGGCACGGGTCATGATCGCCGACGAACCGATCTCCTGATACGTCAGATAGCGGAAGATTTCACCGAATCCATCCAACCGCTTCTCCAACATTTCGGCCGCCGCTTCATAGGTCGAATCACGCCGTGAGATTCCCGTGCCGCCGTTGATGATGATTGCCTGGACTGCATCATTCACCGTTCCTTGGGCGATCCGAAACTGAATCTGTCCCGGCTCGTCCTTGACGATGTGATAGGCGACGACGGTATGGCCACGCTCTTCAAGCAGTTTGTGAATCAGTCGGCCGCTGGTATCGGTATCCGGCGTGCGGGTATCGCTGCTCGTGATCACCATGGCGCCGAGGGATGCAGGTGGTTTGGCTTTGTACTCGTGATGAGTGGGATGACTCATATAGTGTGCTCTATGATGAACATGCAGGAATGCCGGGTGATAAATCAACCGGGCATCGCCAGTTCCGCGAAGGCCCGGTCTTCTTCACGCATGCTGTCGGTTTTAAGGCGTGACTTGTCCCTCCCGCAGTGATTACTTCCACGCGGCATCAGGATTCAGTCGAGCGACCGGAGTTCCTTTCGCCACATGCTCATCGAGGATCGCGGCGACATCGGCCTCCGTCACCTTGGAGTACCAGGTATTGTCCGGATACACGACCACTGTCGGGCCTAGTTCGCAGGGGCCGAGACAGCCTGTCGCGCTCACTAGCACTTGGCCCGGTGGAACCGACCGCTGCATCAGCCCCATATTGAAGGCCATGAGCAACTGAGCGGCGCCGGCCGATCCGCATGATGGCTTGGGATGGCCGGGTGGACGGGAATTGGTGCAGACGAGAATATGATATTGGGGTTTTGGCATGAGCTCTCCTTCAGTAAATCGAGCGACCTGCTGTCAGCATCAGCCGTCGGCTCAAACGTGCAATTGATTCGCGAGTGATAGCGAAACGCGGCCGGCTGTGCGATCGCCTATCATCTCGGCCTATAGCACTCCCATTGCTGGATCACTTCCTCCGGAAACTTCCATTGTTTGAGTCCCTTGATCACCCAGTCCAGATAGTGGTCTTTGGGTTTGAACTTGCCGATCGGATTCGCCGCATAGGTGGTGACCAGTTCTTTCTCTCCGGTCTCAGTCGTGACGGTGACCTGCAGGTGCCGGTAAGCCCCTTGTGGGACGTCTTCCTCAAACTGATCCATGATCTTCACATCTTCGTCCGTCA
>CAZNBG010000383.1:0-3588 GCA_964570915.1 uncultured Nitrospira sp.
GAGGGCATCGTCTTGCCGCCGGGGATGGAAGATAACACGATTCGGTCTCGCTGTGAACTCAGATACGTGTGGTTGGAATCCACCAGGGTACCTGGGGCAGTTTAGTAGATAGTTACACCATACTGCCACAAGAATTTTGTCAAAAACTTTTCTTGCCAGTGGGCAATGTTCTGAACCTACTGATTCCTTAGCTCAATGGTGACGTAGTCGAGGTCGCTGGAGTGTGGCACCATGTTTGCTGAGATGTCTCTCTTAGGTACCGAATGGCCGGTACAAAACTTTTTCAAGGGAGGAACTACTTATGAAGAGCATGTTGATGGCAATCATGGCAGTGGCAGTGGCAGTCACGTTCAGCGCTCCTTCTTTCGCCAGTGAGAAGAAAGACGAAAAGAAGGGTGGCAAGTTTGTTGAGAGCATCTATTCGGATGAGACCTTCGGTGAGAAGAAGGAAGAGAAGAAGGGCGGGAAAGCTGATACCTTCGGCGAGAAGAAGGAAGAGAAAAAAGGGAAGTAAGTTACCGTTTTAGTGAAGCGAGCTGACCGGGGGCACTCCGCATGTCTTTCCGTGGAAGTGCCCCCAAGTTGTCTTGTCGCATATTCTTTTGTTAGCCTACTTACGGGCACCACCGACGAAAGAGGTCACGTTTCTGTTACCGGTCTGGTCAGTTATCGATTCTTAACAGTTCCAATATAGACCGCTTGTAAGCCTACGATCGTCTTTCCATCTCTGATGGTCCCATCCTGGATCATATGGATGGCCTGATCCAACGGCATTTCGACAACATCCAATACCTCATCTCGATCCAGTTGTTGCCGTCCTTTCGTGAGACCAGTGGCCCTGTAGATGTGAATGACTTCATCCGCAAATCCCGGCGCGGTGAAGATACTGGAGAGCAGCTCAAACGATGATGCTCGATAGCCGACTTCTTCTTCCAATTCCCGTGAGGCACACTTTAATGGATCTTCGCCGGGATAAAGTTTTCCGGCCGGAATCTCGTAAATGAATCCTCCCGCAGCGTGCCGGAACTGTCGAATCAAAACCACGGTGCCATCATCCTTTACCGGAACCACTGCGGCAGCCCCCGGATGACGGATGGTTTCGAGATCAACCGTCACTCCGTTCGGCAACTGTACGGTGTCGACGTTCAATGTGACGACCTTTCCAGTATAGATATTGCGAACCATTCGATCGTCTCCTCAGTTGTTGACCATCGACTCTACCCACGTAGGTAACCACTGACGGTGCACGTTCAACTACTTGGACGAACGTCGATAGAACGGGGGCTTCACGATTGTCGCAGGAGTCATTTTCCCTCTGATATCGATCATGATGTCCATCCCCGGTTCTGTGTGCGCTGGAGACACATACCCCAAGCCGATCCCTTTCTGAAGAAGCGGGGAAAAATTGCCACTGGTCACCTCTCCGATCGACGAATGCGGCGGGGATGCGGAAAGCATCTTGAAGCCGTGCCTGGGAACCCCTTTTTCCAGTAATTCAAAACCGACGAATCGACGGGAGAGGTCTGCTTGCCTTTGCGCCGTCAACACGGTCTTCCCGATGAACTCCCCCTTGTCAAAACTCACAGCCCATTCCGCCCCAGCCTCAATCGGCGTTGTTCGTTCATCGATATCGTTGCCATAGAGCAGATATCCCATTTCGAGACGAAGGAGATCCCGTGCACCGAGCCCGGCCGGTTTCAAACCAAACGACTGGCCCGTGTCCAGCAACTTCTCCCAGACGCTCGAGGCTGGTCCGTACACATAGAACTCATAGCCAAACTCGCCTGTATAGCCTGTTCTAGCCGCAAGACATTCCACATCGCCGATCCGAAGCGTGGTCGACTCTCTCAGTTTAAGGCGATCCAGTTCGACCAATCCAAGCGCGGCCACGATCGATCGAGCTGCAGAGCCCTGCAAGGCGATTTGAGCGATCTCCGCCGAACGGTCGGAGACGTGGCAACCGGGGAACGCCTGACTGTGTTCACGAAGCCAGGAGAGAACCTTGTCTCGGTTTGACGCGTTGACACAGAGCAGAAATTCTCCAGCCCGAGCCAACCGGTAGACGAAAATATCGTCCTTGATGCCGCCCTGCCCATTGCACACCATCGAATACTGCGCATGCATAGGCTTCAGCGCAGCAAGATTATTTGTTGTCATTCGCTGAAGAAAAGGCTCCGTCCCAGAGCCGCTGACCACGATTCGGCCCATATGGCTGACATCGAAGAGACCGGCTTTGCAGCGGACGGTGTGATACTCATCCACCACACCGGTGTAGTGAATGGGCATTTCCCACCCCGCGAAGTCCACCAGCTTAGCCCCGGCAGCGCGATGTTGCAGGATGAGGGGGGTCTGTTGCACGGTGATGTCACCGCACGCCGAGCAATTCGACGTCAAAAATCAGCGTGGCGTTCGGTGGGATCACTCCGCCTGCGCCGCGCGGGCCGTATCCTAGTTCAGATGGGATCGTCAATTTGCGTTTTCCACCGACTTTCATCCCTTGCACGCCTTCATCCCAACCTTTGATGACGCGTCCGGCCCCAAGGGGAAACGAGAAGGGCTGCCCACGATCGACCGAACTATCGAATTTGTTGCCATTCTCCAACCAGCCCGTGTAGTGCACGGTTGCGTTCTTACCGGCAACGGCCACGTCGCCGGTGCCGACCACCTGATCGAGATATTTGAGCCCGGACGGTGTGCTGATTTCCTGTGCGTTCGAATCCTTCTCACCTGCCGCCATAATACCTCCCCCTCCCAGTGTCGATAAGAGAACCGATAGTGTAAAGATAGATGTCCTGCTCAGACGTTTCATAGCTTTCTCCTTCTTGTGTTCTATGGCACGGAAGCGATCGCCAGGTCAACTGCGACTTGACGACGAATGCCGTTCTGCGAACAGCGCCATGCTGGCGGTGTAACCATGGAGGAAGTTTCGGTGTCCGATAGGTCCGATCTCGCCTTGCGCAAAGAACCCCGCAATGGGAATCCGCCCCAGTTGTTTTGTCACTGCAGCGGCGTCATGGTTCGGTCGTCCAAAGAGTCCTCGCCCGCGTCCGCAACAACTGAACATGAGCGCTCCCAGAGGAGGATGCCGGAAACCGGCTCGGTCGGCCGACAGGAGGGAGTGCAAATCCTCACTGGCGGATTCGGCGTCTCGGAGATGAAACTGTACGGTTTGCCCTTCTTGCACCACATCTCCGATCGCGACGGCGCCCGTGGTTTGGTCGGCTCCGAGCAAATTGCGAATGAGAAAATCTCCGCGCTCAAATCGGTTCCGATGTTCATCGATGACAATGCCAAGATGAAGCGCCCGTTGCGCACGGCGTCGGTCCTCTTCCGTCAGCGATTCGAAGACGGCCTGCAAGCGTTCCAGGGCGGGCGTTCCCCCGAGTTCATGGATCAGATTGTGTTCGGCCTTTGTGACGATGAACCGGTCGCCGATCAGACGACAGCCTTGGGAGATGATGGGCCGAATATCCACGGCCCCCGATAGGCGGATGCCCACGACCCCTCCCTACAGGAATTAATCATTGAGGACCAAACGATTCATGCCGGCCTCTTTCCCTTCTCCCGCCAACCCTCCAAGAGCTTTTG
>CAZNBG010000384.1:0-3586 GCA_964570915.1 uncultured Nitrospira sp.
CACGATCAGTGTTCGATGGGAATCTAGCTGAGGCCGTTTCTTGATGGACCACCCGTCACTATGATCATATAGGAGCGTATGAGCCTCCATCTTGTACTCTCCCCAATGTCCACGGCAAGACAAGACACCGCTCGTCACTTGCGGCAAACCAACTAGGTAGTGTTTCGGTCAGGCGCTCGAAAAACTTGATAAGACTTATGATATGGAACCGAAGGTAGACAAATGAGCGATCACTTAAGTGAATCCTATATCCTACAGATATACGCCTATAGGCTTGGTAAGGCTCCCTGATCGTGCTAGGAGAAAGGCAAGACTAGAAACAGGTCCACGTCCGAGCGAGGCTACTATTCGAGTCCCACCCTTGGGAAGCCCGGGAAAGACCCTGAGCATACGTCAAAATTACCCTTAGCGAGACTGGTGGATATGAGCAAGCAGCATCTTGTGCCGGATGGCGCGGCCCATAGAACACTTATGCCCAGGCTGAAGTGAGGCCGCCGCTTGCATCCCGCCAGTGGGGAGTTCAGGTGAGGGTCAGCGTGCACTCACAGGGTTACCCTTAGTGAGTGTGGTAAGGATTGAAGCGATTGCCGCACAGCATGATCATGACCATGTTGCGGGCATCCTCAAGGCAGCGGATAGATCCGCTGACAGCGCATCACCCGTGCGCGCCAAACAAGCCTATGCCGCTTTTCTCGACTCACTATCCTGCGACTTCAGAGGGATCAGCACTGTAAATGGCTGACGAATACCACTGAAATTTTGTAGTCGCATGATCATGGATTGGGTGACGGCCTGACCCTTGGAGGCTACAAGCACTTCAGTGTTTGATTTGATGTCTTCAGACAAAATCATGCCTTCCCGAAGATCCTCCACGACGATTGTTCGCATCTCATAGTGAATCTCCTTGACGAACGTTGCCTTCAGCGCCTTGATCACCCTCGGATCGTAATAGCCTCGCCGCTGCTCAAGCTGATCGAACGCCTCCATCTTCGTTTTACCCGCTGATTCAAGTGCATCGAAGTCCAGTGCCACCTTCAGAACCCTGGCCTCTATCGGAATCTCATCACCCTTCTGATGGTCACCCGACATGCCGACTCCCTCATAGTACTTGTCCTGATCTTTAATGATTTGCGCCACATTGGTCATGCGCGGAATCTTGGCGACCAGATCGAACGCGACAAACGGATGTTGATTGAAAAGCTGAGATTCTTCCGGTGCCAACGCGTCTCCTCGATACACCTTTTTGAGGACCGCTTCTGGCAATATCACACACCCGATCTGGGACAACATGGCGGCGGTCTTGATTGCCCACGGTTCACTGACATGGAGATTGGCCGCGATCTCCTCGACGTACCGCGTGATGCGAGACGACCGCCCGAATGCCTCCGGGTTGACCAACGACAACACTTCACACAGCACTCTGATGCTTCCGCTGAGGGTATGTTCCAGGAGTTCGTGTTCCGCGGTGATCAAGCGGTACTGTGCCAGGCCTGCGTTGAGGGTGTTGGCCAACGCGTCCGGTGTGCAGGGTTTGGTCAAAAAGCGGAAGATCTGTCCTTGATTGATCGCATCGATCGAGGTCTGAAGGTCCGCATTGCCTGTCAACAATATGCGGATGGTATCCGGTGTCTGCTCTCGTACCCTCGCCAAAAACTGGATACCGTTCATGCCGGGCATCTGGAGATCAGACACGACCACCGCAAACGGACCTCGCTCAGCCACTATCTGCAGGCCTTGTTCAGGCCCGACGGCAGTTTCCAGTTTGAACTCCTTACGAAGATGACGCTTATAGCCTTCTAAGATATTGGCATCATCGTCGACACACAGGATGCCTTCACTCATGCAGTAGTCTCCTTTGCGGTCTTTCTCACAAGTTCTTTCCAGACGGGGACGCGATCTGAAAGATGAAGCCGGTCCAGATAGGCGGTATCGATCGATGATGAGTCATCAGCCCCAAACTGACTCAGACATGGCAAGAACGCATCGGCCACATGGACTGCCGTCAACGGAGAGAAGGTTTTCTCGAGGCACTCTCCCGGTCGGTGATGATACGCCACGGCTTCGACAATGGGATCGCTTAATCCCCAAAGTCCCAACAGATATGCGCCGATTTCCACGTGAGTCACTCCAAACGTCGATTGTTCTGCTTCCCAGACCGCGCGCCCTCCCTTCGAAGAGACCTCCCTGAGTACGGCACCGTATTGGTCTGCGGCATTGGTGGCCAGCAATAGAACACCCACGTCATGGAGCAACCCCGCAGTATACGCCTGCTCGGTGACGAAAGGCGTACACCCTTCTACCCTGGCAATCTCTCGGGCAAGGGCACCTGTTTCTAAGCTTTCCTCCCAGAGACGGCCGATTTGGAAAGTTGCCACGTGTTTGGCCGACAATTGCGAAAAGACGTGGGTGACCAGGATGAGGGCCTGGATCGTTTCCAGCCCCAAAAAGTTCACAGCTTGCTCCACAGTCGAAATGGGTCCTCGCACTCCGAAGAACGTCGAGTTAGCGAGTTGGAGGACTTTCGCGGTCATGCCCATGTCCTTCACGATGATGTTTCCGATGGCCTTGAGCGAGGACGTTTTCGACTCCGCCTCTTTTTTGATTTCCAGTAGAATTTCTGGAAGGCTGGGAATAGCCGGCATGCCCGACACCATGGCGCGCAGAGTGTCGCTTCTCAACACATCCTTCAAGGCACACGCGCGCTGAATCGTGGTTTTGAGTTGCTCTGGCTCGCAGGGTTTCGCCAGAAATTGATGGGTGGCGCGAATCGAATGAAACAGCATGGCCTTGTCGGAATATCCAGAGAGCACGATTCTCACGATGTGTGGATAGCGTCGCTGGACCTCGTCCAACAG
Source organism: uncultured Nitrospira sp. (assembly GCA_964570915.1). GTDB lineage: Bacteria > Nitrospirota > Nitrospiria > Nitrospirales > Nitrospiraceae > Nitrospira_D. The sequence goes on from CAZNBG010000384.1 coordinate 2,856, forward strand.
TTGAGCGCCATCCATCTTCGGCATGCGCATATCCGAAACGACAACGTCGAAAGGAGTCTGTTCCAACACCTTCAATGCCTCTTCGCCGCTGCCGGCAAACGTCATGCTCCATTCATTCCGCATAGAACGGAGCGAACGCTTCAGTCCATCCAAGAGAATCGGTTCGTCATCCACAAAAAGAATCTGTTTCACGTCAATCTTTCGCGCTTCGAAGGATCCTCGCCTCGAGTCGCACGCCGAATGTGGTGAGCATTCGGCGAGACTTATGCCGCCTTCTCCATTGAGGTCACGGCATTTGGGCCTGTAAGCGGCAGGCGAATGATGAATGTGGTGCCCTTTCCCACGTCACTCTCGACGGTGATCGTACCGCGATGCTTATCGACTACCACGGAACGGGCAATCGCGAGACCCTGTCCCGTTCCTTTCCCAACTTCCTTTGTCGTGAAGAAGGGGTCGAAGATTTTGCTCCGAATCTCCTCTGGAATACCCGCCCCGGTATCCCTGAGACGAATCTCTACCCAGTCCCCCATAGGACGGGACGTGATGGCAATGAGACCTTTTTCACCAGTGTCCCTCACTATCTCGCCGATTGCATGCGCGGCATTGACGATCATATTGAGAATGACCTGGTTGAACTCCCCGAGTAGGCAGGGGACGAGGGGAAGGCCGGGAGCCAGATCCGTCGTCAGGTCGGCGACGTACTTCCACTCGTTGCGTGCGACGGTCACCGT
>CAZNBG010000385.1:0-3558 GCA_964570915.1 uncultured Nitrospira sp.
TTGCAATACAGGTTATTTTTCATGTAGCGGATGAGGCAGCATGGGCGGAAGGCATTGCCTGGGTGAGTTGGCTTGCGCTTCTGCTCGTCGCTCAGGTGCTGTGTCTACGTCCCGGGTTTTTGCAACGATTTGCGCTGGTTGCGTTGGGAATAGGGTTAGCGACCATACCCTATATCGAGATGCGTGTCGACCCCAGTGGGATTTCGCGGGCTCGTGCTTCCGGTACAGGAATCTCGAACGCCAATGTGCTGGGCATGTGGTTCGGTTTCTGCACCCTGTATCATATTTTTTGGGGCCTTCAATGCCGGAAACCGCTGTGGAGAGCTGCCTCCTGGTCTGTGGCGCTAGTCTGCCTCTATGTGGTCACACTCACGGTCAGCAGGGCTCCATTGTTGGGGATTGCACTGGCATGTGTTGTCGGGCTTCGTTCGGAACTGAAGCGCGGGTTTGCTCCTCTCGTGTCGCTCGTTCTCGTGATAGGGGTGGTCTATTTTTCAGGAGTGTTTGATGCGGAGATCAGCCAGTACAATGCCAGAGCCACGGAGGAGTCGGGACGAGGCAAGCTCTGGCCGGTAGCGATGGAACGGATACTCAACTCACCGTGGATTGGTGTAGGTCTTGGTGACATCAAAATCCTGAATGCCTATGGGAACTGGATCCCTCCGCACAATGGCCTTCTCCATATTGCACTTGGGGGAGGGATCATTCCCGTGATCTGCTTTCTGATGTATTTGGCTAAGGTGATTACTGGCACGCTTCGCATATTGAGAAGAACCCATGTCTGGGAGGCGGCAATTATTCCTCCATTGGTGGTGTTCGGGTTGTTCGAGATCATGATGCTCGACATGGTCTTCATGTCGTCATGGATGGTTGTGGTATTTGGCCTGGCTGCCAGTGCAGGTCGGGACCCTGTACAGTCATGATTCAATGTCGCGTTCTTTACTTGGTTGGACAATTAAGCATTGGAGGATTGGAGCGACAGCTTTTCTACCTGATTAGATCGATGGATCGAGGGCAATACAAGCCAGTGGTGGCCGTTTGGGGAAATTCTGGCGATGAACATTATGCGAGAGAGCTTCGTGCACTTAATGTCCAGGTGGTACACCTAGGAGAGAGCCCGTCGCGGTGGGCCAAGTTACGAGCATTGTGCACTCTGGTACATACGGTCAGACCGGAAGTCATCCATTCGTACACGTTTTATACAAACATCGTTGCCTGGTGGGCGGCACAAGGTACGGGATCCATACCGATTGGGTCTGTAAGAAACAATTTTGTGCTGGACTGTCGTGAAACCGGACAGGTGATGGGACGACTTTGTGGGCGATGGCCGGCTGCTCAGATTTTCAACAGCGCCACCGCGGAGCAGAATGCCAGGCACGCTACCACTTTTTTTCGTGCTCGTCGCATCTACATCGTTAAGAATGGGGTCGATCTGAATCGCTTCTCTCCTCGGCCTCATCCCAAGCAGGGTTATATCCTGGCCGTAGGGAATATGTACCCACGGAAACGCTGGGATCGATTGATCAGAGCCGTTGCTCATCTTGCCTCAAAGGGTCTGAGCACTCAGGTTGTGCACGCCGGATCGGGGCCCTTGCGAGAAGAACTGAAGGCGATGGCAACGGATCTACAGGTGGGGCAATTGTTTCAGTTCCTGGGCCCTCGAAACGATATTCCCGACTTGTTGGCTGGAGCGGCCTTCCTCGTGCATACCGCTGAGGACGAAGGCTGTCCGAACGCCGTCATGGAGGCTATGGCCTGCGGCCGTGCCGTTGTTGGGACAGATGCCGGGGATATTCCCCACCTCATAGACGACGGCAAGACGGGATATGTGGTGCCGAGAGAGGATGAGGCCACACTCATCAGTCGGGTTGCTGCCCTTGCCAAGGATTCTGAGTTGTGTCGTCGAATGGGCGATGCCGGTCGAATGAAAGCCGAACAAGCATTTGGAATTGATCGCCTAAGATCGGAGACCCTTGCGACTTATCGGGCCGAAGGCTGGCAGGATAAGTAGTAGGACTTGATGAGCAGTTGATACTGAGAGGTCTTTTAATAGCCACAGTGAATGATGAAGAGATCCCAAATCCTTTGTGGGATCTGTGAACAGTGCTCATGACCACGCTAGAGAAGTTACATAGGCCGGTGGCGCTGTTGGTGGGTAATTTTCTATCAGCTACCACGGGAAGTCGTGGTGTGTGCGAAGATCTTGCTTTGAGGCTCAAGGCCGCAGGGTGGTCAATCATTACCACTTCCTCGTATCCCGGTCGCTTCATACGTTTGATCGACTTTCTTTTTACGGTTTGGCGGCACCGAAAGCGATATAAGGTGGCGCAGGTTGATGTATACAGCGGCCTTTCCTTCATATGGGCCGAGTTAGTGTGCTTGAGCTTACGAGTGCTACACAAACCATATATTTTGACACTTCACGGAGGCAATCTTCCGGCTTTCGCTAAAGGCTCAGGTCAACGGGTACGACGTCTATTGCAAAGTTCTTCCGCTGTTACCGCACCTTCAGGGTACTTACTCGAACAGATGCATGAGTATCGCAAGGACGTGATTCTGATGCCAAATCCACTGGACTTGGCGACATATTCATACCGTGTCCGATGCCACCCCGTCCCAAACTTGATCTGGCTCAGAGCGTTCCATGAAATCTACAATCCATCGCTGGCGATCCGCGTAGTCTCGCTGTTGATAAAACATTTTCCCGATGTTCGATTAACCATGATTGGCCCCGATAAAGGAGATGGAAGTTTAGAGTTAGCAAGAAACTTGGCCATGCAGTTGGGTGTTATGGACTCCGTAGCATTCACCGGTCCTATCCCTAAGGAGACTACGCCACACTGGCTCAACCGAAGCGATATCCTGCTCAATACTACGAGTATAGACAATACCCCCGTCAGCATACTTGAAGCCATGGCTAGTGGGTTATGCATTGTCAGTACAAATGTTGGAGGCATTCCATATCTGCTTGAAAATGGATGCGATGCGCTGCTTGTCCGCGCTGATGATGACGAGGCAATGACCAAAGCAGTTCAAGCTATCCTAACCAAAGAAGGTTTGGCCGAGCGGCTGTCGACAAATGCTCGTCGAAAAGTGGAGCAGTTTGATTGGCCTACCGTCCTACCCAAATGGGAGCGTCTTTTCATGGATATCGCGGAAAAAAATACGCCATGACGGACAGCTTGCTCAAGGTCTATCATAGCCTACCTGCACCCTTCCGGTCGGTGGTGGCAAGTGTTCGCGGGTTCTACCTTCGATCTTGGCGATATGGCCCGGAGACCGATCGGCTCGTAGAGGAAGCTCTCGACCGCGAGGGGTGGCACCAGCACCAGTGGAAAACTTGGCAGGAGGAGCGTCTGGCGCGCGTGCTTCACCGTGCAGCGACGCAGGTGCCTTACTATCGAGAGCAATGGGCTGCGCGTCGTCGCGCGGGGGATAACGCATCGTGGGAATATTTGGAAAATTGGCCCATCTTGGAAAAAAAACCTGTTAGGGAGAATCCAAGTGCCTTTGTGGCTGACGATTGTGATGTGCGCCGGATGTTTAGAGAACACACGA
>CAZNBG010000386.1:0-3541 GCA_964570915.1 uncultured Nitrospira sp.
ATGGACGGTTGTCGTCCCGCTCATTCGGCCGCCAGGACCTGCCTGTCATCCGTTCGTTCTATCGCTCTGTGCTTCGGACGCTGACGCTCTGCTTGATGCAATCCGAGAGGGACGCCGACCGCATTATCGCGTTGGGAGCCGATCCGGCGCGCGTGCACGTCACCGGTAATATCAAGTTCGATCAGCCTCTGCCGGATGTTCGCTCGGATGAGGCCCTCCGCCGGAGCTTCGGAATCGATGAACACGAACAATTGATTCTCGCGGGCAGCACGCACCCGGGGGAAGAGGAACTGCTGGTCTCGGCCTATGGACATATCGCAAAGATCCATCCCTCAACGGTCTTGATGTTGGCACCCCGTCATATCGAGCGAGTGGACCGAGTCGAAGCGATGCTTCGAGAAGCCGGATTCGCGGTTCAGCGCAAGAGTCAGATTCGGGAGAAACAATCCGGCCCACGCGTGGTCATTTTGGATACGAGGGGAGAGCTGTCTCGCGCGTATCGAGAAGCCGTCGTGGCGTTCGTCGGCGGGACCCTGGTTCCCGTGGGTGGGCACAACTTGCTGGAGCCGGCTGTGTGGGGCACACCCGTTATGTTTGGACCACATACGGACCATTGTGCCGAAGTAGCCACGCTCTTGTATGAGGCTGGCGGAGGGCGCCGTATTACAGGAAAGGAGGACCTGGTCACCTCCCTTGAAGAATGGCTGGGACAGCCTGATGCTCGGTCTCGGGCAGGGCAGGCGGCGAAGCGAGCCGTGCTGGACAACCAAGGTGCGCTGATGCGGAGTCTGGAGTTCATTGAAACCTGTCTCCGTGCGGCGCCATCGTATTCCGAACGATGTGTGGAAACAAGGCCCGGACCTTTGATAGCCAAACGCTAACATGCCCCTTTTGGACCCTGGACAGCCGGTTCTGAAAGGGCTTTACTGGGTGGCGGGGTTGTACGGCCTCCTCATCCGATTTCGGCTGTGGTGTTATCGGCAGGGCTGGATTGCGACTAGACGGTTACCCTGTCGTGTGGTGAGTGTAGGAAATCTGACGGTCGGGGGGACAGGAAAAACTCCCCTTGTCATTTTTCTTGTACAGCGGTTGCTGGCCAATGGGCAACGGGTCGCCATCCTGAGCCGTGGGTACAAACGGACGAGCACCACGCCGCATCTTTTGGTGTCCGATGGAGCACGAATTTTGGCCGGCCCATCGGAGTCGGGGGATGAGCCGTTCCTCATGGCGCAACGTTGCCCACAGGCCGTCGTTGCGGTGGGGGCGGATCGCGTTGCCCTCGGTCAGTGGGTGTTGGAGCAGCATCCTGTCGATTGCATCGTCCTCGATGACGGTTTTCAACATCGAGCGCTCCATCGTGATGTGGATCTGGTGTTGTTGGATGCCACCGATGTTGCGGGGCTTGATGCGTTGCTCCCGGCAGGACGGCTACGAGAACCGTTGCGGGAACTGGATCGGGCGAGCGCAGTAATGATCACACGAGCCGATGCTTCTGCCGATGTGAACGCGATCCACAGCCGATTGCGAACGGTTTCGCGTCTACCCAAGGATATCATGGAGGTTGTGTTTCGACCGGAGTCTTTCGTGCCGATGATCTCGGGGGAAGCGCACCCGATTGGCTGGGGCCACAGGAGAAAAGCCTGGTTGGTGAGCGGGATCGGGAACAGCCACTCGTTTCGCCGCTCAGCCGAATCCATCGGAATGGAGATCCTGGGTGAAACGGCATTTGAGGATCATCATGGCTACAGCCCATCTGATATCGAGCGTATCCGTACCACCGTGCAAGCCAGTGGGAGTGATATCGTCCTGACGACCGAAAAAGACGGTGGGAAACTCTCTGCGTTGCTCACAACCCATGACCCCTGGTGGATGCTTCGTCTTGGGACGGAGATCGTACGGGGAGAAGCGCGGCTCTACCAGTTGATCGATGGACCATCGGATGAGAGCCCGCCGTTGGGAGCTCATGCGTAACGATCTGCCTCGGAAAATTCTGGTGCGGGCTCCGAATTGGATCGGTGATGCCGTGATGTGTGAGCCGGCTCTCCGCGGCCTTCGAGCGCTATTTCCTCAGGCGGAGCTGGCGATGCTCGCCAAGCCTGCCATTGCGGAGCTCTTCATGGGCTACCCGGGGCTGAATCAGATGATTGTGTATGATGATAAGGGGGGCCATGCGGGGATCGGAGGAAAATGGACCCTCGCCGGTTCTTTGCGACGGTATCGCTTCGATCTGGCGGTGCTGTTTCAGAACGCGTTTGAGGCGGCGTTCCTTGCATGGCTTGCCGGGATCCCCCGGCGATATGGGTATGCAACCGACGGGAGAGTCCTCTTTCTGACTGAACCGGTTGCCGTTCCGGATCGTCGGGCGCCGGCGCACCAAGTCGAATACTATTTGAACTTGCTGAGACCGCTGGGAATGGCTGCTGAAGCGTCAGCGCCGATGCTGCCCGTTTCGGCCGAGGAAGACCGTATGACCGGTATAAGACTTGTCTCAGCGGGGATCAACTCGTCGGACCTCCTTATTGGTATCAATCCAGGATCGACCTACGGCAGTGCCAAGCGTTGGTTGCCCGAACGATTTGCCGAGGTTGCCAGACGACTTGCGGAACAGTTGCGAGAGGCCGAAGGCGCGCAGGTCGCAGTGGTCATTCTCGGCGCGAAAGGAGAGGAATCGCTGGGAAAGGACATCGCGGCGCGCCTCGACGGGCGATCGGTCGTCTTGTCCGGTGCGACAACCATTCGGGAGCTCATGGCGGTGGTGAATCGCTGTCGTCTGATGATTACCAACGACACGGGGCCGATGCATATTGCCTCCGCGTGCGGTGTGCCGGTCGTTGCGGTGTTCGGTCCAACCGATTGGCGCACCACCGCTCCCTACGGGCAAGAGCGCTCGGTCATACGGGAAGCGGTAGACTGTGCACCCTGTTTGCTCAGGGAATGCCCGATCGATCACCGTTGCATGACTCGCATTTCCGTTGATCGAGTGTACGAAGCCGCGCGAGTGCAACTTCAAGGAGCAGGCGTAATAGGTCGAGGAGGACAGAAGACACACCGGATGTTCCTCGAAGGAGTGACCGTTTTTCTCGACCGCGATGGAACACTCAATCTGGATCCCGGTTATATCAAATCGCCTGATCAGTTGGAGTTGTTTGCAGGGGTGCCTGCGGCCCTCGCAAGGTTGAAGCGGGCCGGCGCCAAATTGATCATTGTGACCAATCAATCGGGAATTGCGCGGGGACTCTTCTCTCCTAACGAGCTCGAGGCGATTCACATGAAGCTCGTACAACTCCTCGAGACGGCAGGAGTATCGCTCGACGCCATCTATGTTTGCCCTCACCATCCTGACGATGGCTGTGATTGTCGAAAACCGAACCGTGGGATGGTCGATCAGGCGGTTCGGGAACAGAGCGTGGATCTCGATCGATCGTATGTGATCGGCGATCAGGTCCGTGATATCGAGCTGGCCAGGCGGGTTGGAGCAAGGAGTATCTTGGTGACAACGGGGGCGGTTTCTCCGCAGGAGATAGAAGGGCTGGAGAAGTCG
>CAZNBG010000387.1:0-3527 GCA_964570915.1 uncultured Nitrospira sp.
GGCGTTTGCCCACCAGCCGGTTGCCAGGTCAATTGAAAATCACGATTGGCCGGTACGTGATCCTTTCGAAGCGTGATGTGTTGCCGGCCATCCGGCTCCGCGATGATTAGGATGTCGTGATAGGGAGATTCAATCTTGCCAAGTGGAAAGCCTGCTGCGAGATCGATCGTTAGGCTGACCGGATTGATCAGGCCGCGATCCGGATGCTGTACCGGTGGCGTGATCCGCGAGGCATCGGTCACCCGGTCGGTATTGAGCGACCAGCCATTGCCCTGCGGTTGATCCTCGATGATGACCGGCGTGCCTGGGATGTACCGGGGGCCGACGACCATCGGGAAGCGGAGGGAGAAAGCACCCTGATCGTAGCGTACGGTCTCCTGATATTCGATTTCTACCGTAATGCGATCCTGGGGGGCGATATTGGCGACCGATGTCGTAAAGATATTTGGCCGTTCCTGTTCAATCAGACTGGCTCGTTTGCCGCCCTGTTTCGCCTGCTCATAGATCTTTTTGGCCTCGGCACGCTCCTTAATCTCTCCGACAATCGTTCGATCACCCACCTTCATCCGCAGGTGATCGACCGCAGCGGTTTCAGGCAATGGGAACACATAGATCCCCTCAGACCAATCGTCTTTCATGCGGCTCGGGTTGATGAATTCCTGGGTGAGTCTTGTTCTGGCAATGATGCCGGTGATGGAAATCTTTACGTCTGTCCTCAGCATCGGTGCGGGGGTATAGCGGCCCGCCTCCCTTGTCTTGAACAGGAGACTGCCCTGCGTGACATCCTTCAGAGTCATACCCGTCTCATTGACTGGTTGCTCGCCACAGGCGAGCAATACCGGCAGCGCGCCTGCCCATGAGAGGACAGACATCAGCAGCGTGAGCCGGATGAATTGCACCGTGCGTCTCGCACTCGTTCGTGGTGTAGTGATGTTGTGAAGAGCCATGCCGCCCTCGTCTTGTTGAAGGTGAGTTGCGTCTTTGGCAGCCGCGTCTGCACGAAAGTACTCGTGCAGACGCATCGCCACACCGGTATCAGCTGCCGGATGCTGGTTCGAGGGCGTCCGGATTGTCGTGGTCACCTTCAGAGGCGTTCGCGGCGGGAATGAGACTGTCGATGAGTGAGTTGGGATCTTCGCTCTTCTGGCTGGGATCAATGGATGCTTGTGTCGACTCCACCGCCGGTGTCGTGGCGACAACCGGCGCGATCATGTGTTCTTCACCGATCATACGGATTTCTAGATGCACCCGTCGATTCATCTGGCGGCAGACGTCGCTGTGATCGATGCACAGCACGCCATCCTTGCCGAGGCTCACGACCTTGATCTGATGTTCTGCCACGCCGTTGTTCATCAATTCGGCTTTCACCGTTTCTGCCCTCTTCATCCCAAGCTTCAGGTTGTAACTGGCCGAACCCTGCTGATCGGTATGGCCCTGCACCAGCACACCTCGATTCGGGTCATTTTTGAGGACCATGGCCTGTTCCTGGAGTAGCTTCCTGGCGTCGTCAGTCAGTCCTTTGCGGCCGACTTCAAAGTAGAGATCGGTGTGAATGATTCCAGGGTTGGTTGTGCCAGCGGCCTCTTGGCTTCTGGGCACTGGAAGCGAGACAGGTGTAACTGACGGTTGGTTGTTCTTAAGCACCTCGCTGACTTGCGATCCGTTCAACTGATCCTGACCGCCGTAATGTTCGGTTGACGAGTAATACCAGAAGGCTCCGATGGCGATGGCGAGGCCCACGATGAGCCCCGATACAACCAGTACGTCCTTATCCTTCCTTGGCCCCGAAATGGTGGGGGTAATGTTCCCCGACGTGATCTGTGATGGACCTTTCTGCATGATGGATCCTCCTTGTCAGTTCAAAGATTCAAGTTGTTCGATTGGTGATCGGCTTACTGGTTTTGGTCACGGCTTCTATCTCGAGCCACCTCCCTTCCAGCCGTCTGGCCTGTGCGCCGATTACTGGATGCTTGAGCAACCGGAGTGCCGATCAGATCGACGGTTGGACTTCATGAGAAGACGAAGAAAATTCAGGGGTTCAGAAAGGAAAGGGGAGGCTCAAACTATGCGGGGAAATCGATTCCCTCACGCCCTGCGGGGCTATCCCCGCAAACAATCGGAGGAACACAGCCTGCATAGTGCTAGATACAGGATCCGTTATCGCTGTAGAGTCATTGGCCAATACCTGAGGTTAATCGGGACGACACTTTGAGTCTCACATTTCCCATCGTCGCAAAGCTAAAAGACGGTTCGCCAGTTCAACTGGTGTTAGCCGGGGAGCGCGATGTCGAGCCGCTACGGGACCTGTATCGGATCATTGTCGATGAAGGGACGTCATATCCTCATGATCGATTCCCGGATCATGAGGACTTCATGGACTACTGGTTTCGTGGAAAAAGTACGGTGGCTGCCTATGTGCCGGAGCGCGTCAGGGCAACGAAAATGGCCGGAGCGTTCTATCTTAAACCCAATTGGCCGGGGCGGGCCAAGCAGGTGGCCAATGCTGGATTCGTCGTTGCACCAGACTGGCGCAGCAAAGGGTTGGGCTGGCTCCTGGGCGCCACCATGTTGGAGTACGCCAGGCAGCTGGGCTACCGGAGCGTGATCTTCAACCTCGTATTTTCAGAAAATGTGCTCGCCCGCCGTCTCTGGGAACAGCTGGGCTTCAAAGAACTCGGGGTGATCCCCGGAGCAGTGCGAAAGAGCGATGGAACCTATCAGGACGCGGTGATCATGTTTCAGTCGCTGCTTGACACTCCACACGCCCCTTGAGATGGCATTCGTCTCTAGAGGATCTGTTCAAGATGGCCCGGGCCTCCGAGAGCGACCCGGGCCACTCGTCACTTACTGGAATACCGTGAACATTTGATCGGCCGTGATCGTGGCCGATGCATCATTGTAGACACCCTGCGCTCCCACGGTGCTCGCGAGTTGTCCTTGCGAGAGATGCTGCGCGAGCGCCAGGCGGTAACCGGAGAATTGGGTAAAGACTTGCACTGTTCCATTGGAGCCAAGTGCAAATAACCCGGCGCCTGCATTGTCCGGCACCACGTTGATAGGCAGGTTTAGTGTCAGGAGATCGGTCGCGACAGGACCGCGCCACACATAGTGAGCGCCTCCAACACCCGTCAGATTGAGGACAAAGCCTGTATCGGTGCTGCTGAAGAATGGCACTCCAGTCGGAGGCCGCCAGTTGACCAGCAGGCTCGCCGGATGGTTTGTGAGATTCACCAAGGTTTGCGCCGTGAAATCAGGCGGCGCTGAGTGAAATTTTGTCGCGAAACCGAGGACACGTACCGGCGTGAGTTTGCGTGAGGGGATTTCCGTCGCTGAGTGGGGCGCGAAAAAGGCGTGCTAAGGTGCGTGCATGGGGCGCGATTTGAGTAATGATGCGGGCAAAGGGCAGTGCGGCCGGCTCGGAGAGCCAGCCCTACCAGTGGTGGGTCACCGATGAACGCGATTGCCGAGCTCATCCCGCTGCATGAGAGTCGTCTGGGCCTGCGGAGCCTGCTGCAGGTGTCGGTGAG
>CAZNBG010000388.1:0-1250 GCA_964570915.1 uncultured Nitrospira sp.
AACGCCCCTCCGATCAGCGCCTTGACGTGGTCCTGCCGCCCCTTCCGTTCATCCCAATGCCTGAGAGGTGCAAAGAGGGTCGCCGTGTTGGTGCCTCTGGTATTAAAGACAAAATTCTGTCCCGACAGCGCTTGTGTTGCATAGATCGCGGGAATGGTATGGTAGTACTGTTCAATTCGATCGACGACTGCGTCCGTCCGCTTTTTCGACGACCCATCCGGCAACTGAACGACGGTAATAAAATACCCCTGATCCTCCTCCGGCAAGAAAGCCATAGGAATGACCCCAAACAACTCGACTGCCACACCGATCACCACCCCGCACAGCGCCACTGAGAGGGCCACGTGTTTCAATGTGAAACTTACGCTTGTTGAGTACCGAACTTGAACCCACTCGAACAGCCGATTGAAGAGTCCAAAAAAGCCTTTGCGCGGCTCATGACTCGACTTCAGTACCAACGCGCAGAGCGCGGGACTGAGCGTCAGGGCAACAAACCCCGAGATCGCGACGGAGACTGCGATCGTGATCGCAAACTGTTTGTACAATTGCCCGGTGATGCCCCCGAGAAACCCCACGGGCACAAAAACCGCGCACAGCACCAGCACAATGGCAATCACGGGGCCGGCTACTTCCCCCATGGCTTTCTTGGCCGCGTCCTTCGGGGACAGCCCGCCCGCCATGTGACGCTCCACGTTCTCCACAACCACAATGGCATCATCCACCACAATCCCGATGGCAAGCACCAAGCCGAAGAGGGTGAGGGTATTGATGGAGAATCCGAGAGCGGCCATTCCGGCAAAGGTTCCGATCAGCGAAACGGGAACCGCCAAGATAGGAATCAATGTGGCGCGCCAGCTTTGAAGAAAGAGATACACCACCAGGACGACCAAGACCATGGCTTCGCCCAAGGTCTTCACCACTTCCTTGATGGAGACATCGACAAAACGCGTGGTGTCGTAGGGAATGTCGTACGTGACGCCGGGTGGAAAGACCTTGCTCAGTCTGTCCATCTCTCCGCGAATTCGCTTGACCGTGTCGAGTGCATTGGCGCCGGGCGAGAGAAAAGTGAGCAGCAGCGCGGTAGGCTTGCGATTAAAGCGGCCTTCCAGCACGTAGGATTGCGCTCCCAATTCGACCCGCGCAACGTCCTTGAGCCGAACCATCGATCCGTTCGGCAGCGCTCGAACGATCATATCCTCGAATTCACGCACGTCGGTCATGCGCCCCTCGGTGATGAGAGGAAGCGTGAG
>CAZNBG010000388.1:1350-3521 GCA_964570915.1 uncultured Nitrospira sp.
CCTCGAATTCACGCACGTCGGTCATGCGCCCCTCGGTGATGAGAGGAAGCGTGAGCTCCGTGGGTATGGGCATAGGTTCGCGTCCGACGGTTCCGGCTGGGAAATCACGATTCTGTTCGCGCACGACATTCGCGATATCGGTCGGTGTCAAACCCAACTGCGCCATGCGAACCGGATCGAGGACCAGGCGCATACTGTAGTTCTGTTGTCCGAAAACCAGCGCGTCGCCGACTCCCGGCAACCGCTTGATATTGTCGAGGATTCGCAGGATCGCGAAATTCGAGAGGAAGAGCGCATCTTGTTGCGGATCGTCGGAATTGAGCACCATCACGGTCAGCAGATCCGGCGACAGTTTTTTGACGGTCACTCCCTGACGGACGACTTCCGGCGGAAGTTGTGGCTCTGCAAGCTTCTGGCGGTTCTGGGCCTGAACTTGCGCGATATCGACGTTCGTGCCGATTTCGAACGTCAGCTTGATGGTCATGTGACCGTCGTTTGTGCTCGTCGAATCGAAGTAGAGGAGACGGTCGATGCCGGGCAGCTGCAATTCAATGGGACGCGCGACCGATTCCGCGACGACATCTGCGCTTGCACCAGGGTAATCCGCGTCGATCTGCACCACCGGGGGAGTGATCTCAGGAAACTGAGCGATGGGTAGAGCCAGCATGGCCACCAGCCCCACCACAACGACGACGATGGAAAGGACCGAGGCAAAAATCGGACGATCGATGAAAAACCCAAGGTTCATCGTGACTGTTCCGCGCCGCCACCGGCCGACGATGGAGGCGTATCGGACATTGTCGAGGTCAACGTAATGGGCTTGACCTGGGCTCCGGGCACGAGTCGTTGAAATCCCTCTACGATGACCCGCTCTCCAACACGGAGTCCATCTTCGATGAGCCACTGGTCCCCTTGCCAGTCCGTCGCTTTCACATCTCGAACTTCCACTTGGTCACCCTGACTGACAACATAGACAACCGCGCCTTTTGGTCCCTGCTGAACCGCGCGTTGTGGAACAAGGATGGCATTGGGTTTCGAGACTCCGTGAAAGCGTATGGTCACGAACTGACCCGGCAGCAGTATTCGATCCGGGTTCGGGAACACCACCCGCGCTTGTCTGGAACCCGTCTCGGCCCGCAACCCGATGTCGGCGAAATCCAACACGCCGTCATGCGCATAGGTTGTTCCGTCCACAAAAATGATGGTGCCCGTCAAACTGTAGATCCCGGGGTGCTGTATCCGTTTCGAAAGCGTGTCCCGACGTCGCTTGAGGAGAAAACTCTCCGGCGCACTCACGATCACATACATAGGATCAACTTGATGAATGACGGTCATAAGATCCGTCTGAGCGGTGACCAGCCGACCCTGGTAATACCGCGTTCGTTCGATCAAGCCGTCGACCGGGGCCACAATAAGCGTGTTATCCAGATCGAACTTGGCCTTGACCAGATCTCCTCTGGCTGCTTCCAGTGCGGCCCGCGCGGCAAGATTCTCCGCGACGGCGTCATCGACATCCTTTTGACTGACGGCGTCCTCGACCAGCAACGGCTTGACACGAGCCAGATTCTGCTGGGCCTGGACGACCCGCGCCTCGGCTTGCGCGACGCGTCCTTTTGCGCTCACGAATGCCGCCTGGAACGGCACGGGATCGATCTCATAGAGTCGATCACCTTGCTTGACGTCCCGTCCCTCGGAAAAGAAGCGCCGCTTGATGATTCCGGTGACTTGTGAGCGAATTTCGACGATGCTCGAGGCTTCGGCTTGCCCGATAAATTCCGGCTCATCGGGGACAGTTTGAGTAGTGGTTTCGACGATTTGGACTTCAGGGATTGGGCGAGGCGCGGAGGAGCCGGCTTCGCCTTTGCACCCGAACAAGGCGGAGGCTCCTACCAAAAGAGCTCCGCCTAACGCGAGTCCTTTGCGAGTCGTCCCACTCATGACAGTGCCACCTATCGCGGCTCAGTATGGCCTCCCGAATCGCCGATCTTCAAGAGCGGAACAACACGTGTGGCTGCAATGTCAACTCACCGATGAACTGGTGCAACGGATCTCTGTACAATCATCAATAACTTCTATGTCCAGCATCATTCTACTTCGATCGTGACTGTCGCTTTTGTTCCCAGCGCGGCGTCAGTGAATCTGCATATTGGAATTTCTGAGATGGCATCCGT
>CAZNBG010000389.1:0-3516 GCA_964570915.1 uncultured Nitrospira sp.
TCGACAGCGGGAGAACCCACTTGACCCAACGCTTCAATCGCAACTTCTCGGACCTGCCAATCACCGTCGCGCAATGCCCGGGTCAACGGCGCCACACAACGCTCATCACCCATCTCTCCGAGTGTAATAACAGCTTCTCGGCGGACCACCCAGTCGGGATCATTCAGGAGATCGATCTGAATATCGACCTCATCCTTGACCTGCTCTTCTTCAAGCGCGACAGCCTCATGGCCGACGGGTAGAGCGTCAGTCCGAACAGCCGATTCAGCCTGCACCGGATTTACCGAGACGTCGCCCGGTGGCTCGTCACCGCCTTGCTGGCCGAGGGGCTTCATATCCTGAGTCGAGTGTTTCGGTTCTTGTTCCATAGAATCGGTACCAGATACGATCTCGCCCCCCATAGACTACGCAGAGGTTGCCGCCGCACCTTTACTTCCGGCTGCCCGCTTTTTCCGCAGCACAAGCGCCCGGCGCTTCCGCTGCTCCCTCTTCAATCGTTTTCTTAGTGACCTTACTGCAGCATCCCCTTCCGGATTGCTGTGGCTGGTGAGCTTCGCAACAATCTTCTTCTTCAACCTGGCTTCATCCGGCTCCGCTGCTCGCTTCTTGGCCATCGATCTGTGCCTCCCCTTCGATAGACTCACGGATTATATACGGTAACGACGAGAAGATGCAGTCTAGTAGAGAGCTTTGCGCACTGTCAACCTGGAGCGAACCACCACTATAGAAGGTCGTGGGAAAGAACGGACCTGGGAAGCCCACTTGAGGAAATCTATACAGCTGAACTTAGTTGATGACCAACGAGGCGACCGGATTCCGGGCCGGATAATCCACGGCGAGCATCGCAAGCGCCCAGCGATTTCGCCTCGCGATCCAGAGGTCACCAGTGAAATATCGAACTGGAGAAGTCATGCCGGGTGAAGTCCGGTCAAATTCCGGCCCGGCAGCGGTAAGAAGTGAGGCGGCTCGTTCTGAGAATCGCTCTGAAAGCAAGAGCAGCTCCGGGCGGCGCTCGCCGACAATCTCCACTTGCACATGCGTCAATCCTTCGCGCTCCATACCCAACTGCACGGCCGCACCATGGGAAAGATCAAGAATCCGGCCTTTCTCGTACGGACCACGGTCGGTAATCCGCACATAGAGGTGTTTGCCATTGGTCAAATTGACCACGCGTACCACACTCCCAAGAGGTATGGTCCTATGAGCGGCCGTTAGCGCTTCCATATCGAACAGCTCACCATTCGCTGCTTGTTTTCCGTGGAACTGTTCACCGTACCATGAAGCAACTCCGCGATCCTTGATCCCGACATCGAGTTGCATATCCCCCTTGGGAATCCAGGAGCATGCCCCCAAGGAGAGGCACAAGATTATTGCGCAATGTGCATACGATGAGCGCCGACTATTATGATGTGTGTCTATGTACATGCTGTGTGCCGCCTCCCTCTGCTGCCATCGACCATTCGTCCGATACGTCGATATCAGCGTACGAAAGGCATAGGACTTCAACAATACCGACTGGAGTACCCGCACCCCCCACCTCCGTATGG
Source organism: uncultured Nitrospira sp. (assembly GCA_964570915.1). Classification (GTDB taxonomy): domain Bacteria; phylum Nitrospirota; class Nitrospiria; order Nitrospirales; family Nitrospiraceae; genus Nitrospira_D. The sequence continues at coordinate 1,548 of CAZNBG010000389.1, forward strand.
AGGTCACCGATCCCGTTATCAAGGGTGAAAACTCACGCAATGGTATGAAGCAGGCTGCGGCGCACTCTATATAAAGGAGCAACACGCCTAAATCAACACCTTGCGAGTCGAACCGACGACGTTAGAAGGTATGAGGATCGTCGACGAGTGCCGAGCGACGAACGTTCACGTCCAAATTGCCGTGCCTCTACGCCGCCATGTTACCCCATTACATCTGATCCCTGTGGCCGTATTGACTGCCTCCGACGGAGTGAGTAAGATCCCTGAGGTAAACGAAATGCTATCGTATTCGAGAGCGGAACCGCTCCATTCTCCACAGTTGCTCACACCGATATCGTATCCGTGATCGACGTTCAGAACATTACCAAACGGTACGGCCATCATACGGCTATTGATCGCGTCACCTTCTCCGTGGCCAAGGGTGAAGTCTTGGCCTTCCTTGGTCCCAACGGCGCGGGCAAAACGACGACCATGCGGATCCTGACCTGTTTCATGCCGGCGACGGAAGGCAGTGCGAAAGTGGCCGGCTATGACTGCACCGATCAGCCGCTGGAGGTCAAACGGCAGATCGGATACCTGCCGGAAACTCCGCCGGTCTATCAAGAACTGACGGTCACCGAATATCTAACTTTCGTCGGACGACTTCGCGGGATAACAGGACCTAAGCTGACTTCAGCGCTCGATCAATCAGTTGGACGGCTTGAGTTGGGCTCCGTGCGTCACCGGCTGATCGGCAACCTCTCCCGCGGGTATCGTCAGCGTGTAGGACTGGCACAAGCGCTGCTGCACGATCCCCCGGTGCTGATCCTCGACGAACCGACGGTCGGTCTCGATCCCAAGCAGATCATTGAAATCCGGGAACTCATCAAGAGCCTGACCGGCTCGCACTCTGTCATTCTCAGCACTCATATCCTTCCGGAAGCGACGGCAGTCTGCCAACGAGTGGTCATCATCAACAAGGGACGGATCGTCGCGGAGGATACCCCCGAACAATTGTCGGCGCGGCTGCGTCAATCGGAGAAAATCTCGATTACCCTCAGGACATGCCCGACGGACTGCGAGATGAGGCTCCGCACAATCCCCGGGATCTTGAATGTTCTTCCCGGGCAGGCGGGGGGGACCCTCCTTATCGAGTGCGAACTGGGCCACGATCTGCGAGACGAGATTGCACGTGTGGCGGTCTCAAATCAGTGGGGATTGCTCGAACTCCGCACGGTGTCGATGACGTTGGAAGACGTCTTCCTCCAGCTCACGCGCCACGAGGGCCATCTCTCAGAGCCGACAGAGGCCATGGTCAGCGTAACCTCTGCTGAAAGGACGGACGGGTAGGGATCTCATGACCCCGGTGCAGGCTGTCATTGCCAAGGAACTGCGAGGCTATTTCGTATCCCCCATTGTCTACGTGGTGGGTGCCGTCTTTTTACTGATCTTCGGACTGCTCTCATACCTCTATGTCGGATTTGCCGGTGCGCAAGCCATCCAACTGATGCAGATGCAGGGGGGGATGGCCCAGATCAACTTAAATGATCTGGTCTTCCGGAATCTCTTCGCCAGCATGCGTATCGTCCTCCTGCTCATCCTGCCCATCCTAACCATGCGTTTGTTCGCGGAGGAGCGCAAGCTGCGGACGTTTGAGTTCCTGATGACGTCGCCCATCAGGATCAACGAAATTGTCATCGCCAAGTTCGTCAGTGTCTTGCTGGTTTATTTGGGCCTCTTGGGCCTGACCGTACTGGTGCCGACCGTGCTAATGCTGTTCAGCGATTTTGATTGGAACCCCATCTGGACCGGCTATCTGGGGATGGCGCTGTTGGGAGCCCTCTTTCTTTCCGTAGGAGTGTTTGCATCGGCGTTGACGGAGAACCAGATCGTCGCCGCCTTTGTCAGCTTCGGCATGCTGCTGACTATGTGGTTGATCTCCGGGTTAGGCAGCCTCTTCGGCGACACTCCCGCAGGCCGCATCATCTCG
>CAZNBG010000390.1:0-3497 GCA_964570915.1 uncultured Nitrospira sp.
GGAATCTATCCGGAAGGCGGCGATTTGATTGCCGGTCTGCCGAACCGCGTTTACGTTGTGGGTCGAACGCCGGCACGGAAGCCTGCAGACATGGCCGGTGTCGTTGTCAACGCGGCGGGCAGGCAAATGGCGACCTTCCGCACCGAACATGAAGGCCGTGGCCGATTCTCCTTCGTTCCTGCTAAAGGCGAAGCGTATTCCCTCCGCATCACCGAACCGGCCGGCATCAAGACGGTCTTTGCGCTCCCGGCGGTGAAAGCATCGGGTGTCGTCATTTCATCGACCTCAGATATCACACCCAGATTAAAGGACGTCGTCGTCCGTGTCGGCGCTACATCAGATGGCTCGTATCTCATCGTCTTAAGTCAGCGCGGCAAAGAATTCGCACTCAAGCCGGTTACGCTGCGCGCGAACCAGCCAACTGACGTCACAATCACCGTTTCGAAGGCACTCGACGGCGTGATCGTGGCCACGATTTACGACGACCAAATGACACCGCTGGCCGAGCGATTGATCTTCCGTCAGCCTGAACACAAGCTCAAAGTGCAGGTCGTTCCCGATCGGACCGACTATGTTCCCGGCGACAAGGTGACGTTAAGGGTCAAGACCATCGACGATACCGGCAAGCCCGTCAGTTCGATGGTTGGCCTCACGGTCACGGACTCCAGCGTTCTGGAGATGATTGAAAAGCGCGAACAGGCTCCTTCTCTACCGGTCATGGTCCTGCTGGAAAACGAGGTCCAGAATCTGGCCGATGCGCATGTTTACCTCGACGAAACGAATCCCAAGGCTCCGCTTGCGACCGACCTGTTGCTGGGGACACAAGGCTGGCGCCGGTTCGCCACTGCAGGAACCGGATCTCTCAACGGGTCGGTCACGGATGCGACGAATGCACGCATTCCGGGCGTCAGCGTTCAAGCAATGAACACCGCAACCGGCGAAGTTCTCACCGCAGTCACCAACCAGAACGGTGGGTATGCTTTCTCCAACGTCAAGGCAGGAGCGTACCGAATCAGCGCATCGTTGCCTGGTTTCCAGACAATGACCGCAGCATCGCAGGTGGCCCACGACCGTTCCGTGCGGCAGGACTTTCGGCTCGTGGTTGCAGTGAATGCCGAGATGATGGTTGCAGCCAATGCGGTGGCTGAGGTCAAAGGCCGGTTTGCTCCTCTTCCGGCTGCGATCGTTAAGGAGGAGGAGCGCATGCGCAATCTTCCGGTCAACGGCTGGGAAGTTTTTGACCGTCTCGACCTTCTACAGGCGCCAATCGACGCGAAGAAGGATGTCGAAGGCCAAAAACTGCAGGGGCAAGGCGGTGGAGTAGGCTTTGGAATCGAACAAGCCAAGATGCTGGCCCGAGATCAGGCCTTCAGGCGCGCGAACATCGAGAACATTCGGGAATACGCTCACGCGCTTCGGCCAAACTGGACCGAGGGTTCGCGGGTCGACTTCGCTGAAACGGTGTACTGGAATGCGGGGATCAAGACGGATAGCGTTGGTCTTGCCACCGTCTCGTTCAACCTCAGCGATTCGGTAACATCATTTCGAGTTCTGGCTGACGCGTTCGGGCGGGATGGGACGTTGGGATCGAGTATCAGCGAGATCTCATCGGTGCAGCCCTTCTCTATCGAACCCAAGATTCCGCTGCAGGTCACAAGCGGCGATGTGATCCAACTTCCCATTGGCATGGTCAACGGCATAAGCCGGGAACTACGCGGTGCGCAGGTAACCGCCAGCGGCCCGGACGGCCTCAAATTCACGCTGAGCGGCAACAGTCCAGCTACACTCCGGGCCAAAGAGCGCACGCGGCGGTTCGCGCAGGTTGACGTTGGCCAGGAATTCACGGGCCTTGCCAAACTGACGTTCGACGCCAAAGCTGGCTCGTATCACGACACCGTCAGCCGAACGCTCGATGTGCAGCCTCTGGGTTTCCCGCACGAAAGTTCCACCGGCGGCATGCTGGAACGCAACGGGTCCAAATCGTTCGAATTCACGCTTCCAGCCGGCATTGTTCGCGGAAGCCTGTCCTCGAGCGTGTCGGTGTATCCCACTCCGCTTGCCAGCATGACCGACGCGCTTCAGTCGCTGCTTCGCGAGCCTTACGGCTGTTTCGAGCAAACCAGTTCCACCAGTTATCCGATGGTGATGGCGCAACAATATTTCCTCACGCATACGGGCGTGGATCCGGCCACCATCGAGAAAGCTCGAAATCTTTTGGATGTCTCCTATAAGAAACTCATCGGGTTTGAGTCCCGCAGTAAAGGCTACGAATGGTTTGGAGCCGATCCGGGTCACGAAGCCCTTACAGCATACGGACTGCTGCAGTTCACCGACATGTCGCGTGTACGCGCGGTCGACAAGGACATGCTCGATCGAACCCGTGCCTGGCTCCTTTCGCGGCGGGACGGTAAGGGCGGGTTCGACATGAACGCGAAGGCCCTCGATAGCTTCGGACGTGCTCCTGTCGAGACGACCAACGCATACATTGTCTGGGCCTTGATCGAATCCGGACAGAAAGGTCTTGATAAGGAGATCGCCGCCGTCAAAGCGTCCGCCGTTCCCACAGAAGACAGCTACATCGTTGCTCTGGCAGCCAACATTCTCGCGGCCACGGGCGACCACGCGGGAGCCCGCCAGTTGATGGACAAGCTTGTCAAAAAGCAGCAAACCGCCGGGAATGTCACGGGCGCCGTGACCAGCATTACTCGCTCGGGCGGCGACGCTCTGGCGATTGAGACGACGGCGCTTGCGGTGCTGGCCTGGATGCGCGAACCCGCGTATGCCGCCCAGGTCCAGAAGGGCCTACGGTGGATCGTCGAATCGAACAAGAGCGGCCGCTTCGGCTCGACACAATCCACTGTTCTCGCGCTGCGCTCCATCGTTGCCTATGACAACGCGAATGCCCGGCCCAAAGCTCCAGGCCGAATCATTCTCAGCCTCGACGGCAGGACCGCCGGCGCTCCTCTCGCCTTCACAGCCGGCAACCAGGGAGCGCTCGTCATGCCGGATTTCACCAGTCATCTCGTATCCGGCAAGCACACGGTTGCGCTCAAGATGGAAGACGGCTCGAGCATGCCTTTCTCGATCAGCATCAAATACAACAGCCTGCTTCCCGAGAGTTCCAGGGAAGCGCAGATCGGTCTTCAGGTCGTTCTTAAGGATTCACAGGTTCAGGAGGGAAGTGTCACCGAAGCCGTCGTATCCATCGCCAACAAGAGCGATCAGGCGATCCCCACTCCTGTGGCTATCGTGGGAATTCCAGGTGGCCTGGAAGTCCGGCACGATCAGCTCAAAGAACTGGTCAAGTCCGGCAAGATCGATGCCTACGAAGTCATCGGCCGGGAAGTCGTCCTCTACTGGCGCTACCTCAAGGCCAAAGACACGTTCGATGTTCCGCTGAGCCTCGTTGCCGCCATTCCCGGGTCCTACACCGGCCCCGCCAGCCGTGCGTATCTCTATTACACGGACGAATTCAAGAACTGGGCGCCGGGACTGAA
>CAZNBG010000391.1:0-3493 GCA_964570915.1 uncultured Nitrospira sp.
TGATCATCTGTGGAACAGGCGTATTTCTGGAAACGCGGGCTAACCCTTGCCACAATGGATGCATTTCTTAAAGACCAGCCCGAGGCGAAACAGTTGCTGGCCGGCGACATTGAGGGCGAACTGGCAAAGCGCGGAGTGGAGGTGATACTCCATCGTCCCTGACTCAGTTACGATGCGCTGGACGGTTTCGGTGAAGTCCCGGTTGAGCACGAGCATGGCAATACGATCGGTGGACGCGAAATTGTCGAGAATGTATTCCGAAGCGGACGGAGAGAACGGAACTGTTTTTTTCGGCACGATTCATACAAGCTCCTTATGGCAGTCGAAAATAAAGCCGTAGTTGTATTCATCGCGATCGTGATCGTAGCCATGGATTTCCACGACCTCGGAAACAAAGCGCCGGCCCGGACGGCGTTCGAGGTGCACGACGACGTTGACGGAATCACCGACGTTGGTCTTGATGGCGCGATAAGGCAAGTCCACGCCGCTCTGCAAAACACAGCTCGTGAATCGGGCAAGGCCCTGCCTTGCGGAAGGTGCATGGACGGTCGAAAGGCTGCCTGAGTGTCCGGTGTTGAGAAGCTGTAAGAGATCGAAGGCCTCACCGCCGCGAATTTCGCCGAGGATTATTCGGTCGGGACGGTGGCGAAGAGATGCCTTGAGGAGATCACGGATGCTGACGGCAGGCAGACCGTTCTGCGGTTGCCGCGCTTCAAAACGGACAAGGTTGTCCTGGCCCATATGAATTTCAGAGGTGTCCTCGATGAGAAGCACGCGTTCATCGGAGGGAATGAATTTTCCTAGGGCGTTAAGAATCGTCGTCTTGCCCGAGCCGGTACCCCCCGCTATCAGGATATTCTTTCGGGCGAGAACGTAGGCTTCGAGCTGATTGGCGAGCCATCGTTCCAGCGTTCCCGCCTGAACGAGGTCTTCGACTCCGAAATGCCGGGCATTGAACTTCCGGATCGTAAGTGTGACGCCGTTCACGCTGCACGGCGGAATGACCGCGGCAACACGGCTCCCGTCCGGGAGCCGCGAATCGAGGATAGGTTTCGATTCCGAGATATCGTCGCCCAATCGCCGCGCAATATTCTTCACAGCAACCATCAAGGATTTCTCGCCGAGATGGATGTCCGGCACCGGCTCGACGAATCCGTCCTTTTCAATAAATATACGGTCTGGCCCATTGACCATGACCTCGCTGATCGCGTCATCCAGAATCAGATGCTCGATGGGTTTGAGAAACGGGAGTATGGTTTCAAATCCGTTCATCACAGTTCTCCGTCCGCAAGCTGGCGGAAGTACGATTTGTTGACGTCGTTGTAGTAGGGCTTGAGGTAGCAAAACATCGGCGGCATCGGGTTCGTGCCGTCGTAGGCGATGGTTACGGACTGTGCATTGCGCAGTTCCATGAAGTCCTTTACGTCGAAGCGGAGATCGTGGTGCGGGCTGTAGCTTTTCGAGGCGGTGATATTCGCCTTGTGCGACATGGCTTTGCCGGTAAGGAGGCTGACCTGGGCATCATGCCCGCTCTCGGACAGGTTGTAGCTGGCCTTCAGTCTGTCCTCGCGACCGCAAAGCTCGCTGGCGGTCCTCGCGGAGAAGTCATCGGAAAGCGAGAGAAAGATTTTCGTCCGAAACGTTTGCAGCAGGGTGCGCCACGACTCTCCTGGCAGCGCGGACTTGAGGGAACTGATGCTCTGGGTTGCGATAATCGGGATGCACTTGGGCTGACGGGATAGGCTGAAGAATTTTTCATCGCCCGTCGGTTCGCTTTCACCGACCGTGGCAAAATGCTGGTATTCATCGCAGAGGAACAGGACTTGCCGGAAGTAGCTCTCGGGATTTTTCTCCATCACGGGCACACGGTTGAGAACGGCCCGCTCGAAGTCGAGTTTCATCATCACTCCGATGGCCTTGGCCAGACCGGGATTCATGGCGATAGGAAAATTCAGACCGCAGACGGCCCCGCTGTCAATTAACCACGCGAAGGAAGGTAGGGGCCTTCCGAATTTGAAGTCGGCGTTGGCGTGGGGGTCATAACACTCCGCGGGTGGACAGAACGTGCGCTTCACGTCCGGGTTGTCGTCGAAGAGCGAGAGGAATACGGAAATACCTTCGACGATCGAGGTCCTCAACTTGGGCTCAATTCTCCGCCAATCGTGAAAAAACCATCTGCGGACAGCTTCAAGTTGCGCCTTTTTTTGGGCTGAAACCGGATTCTTACGAGAGGTGTTTTCCGCCTCCCATTGGACGTCCTTGGCTTTCAGCACGGTGGCGAGACGTGGAGTAAGGAGTGCGCGGTAACGGTTGGATTCCGTGTCGAGCCGGAAATGGAATGGTTCGAAGTCTTTCGGATACTTCAGATATTCTTCTTCCCACAGCAATGCCGAATCTGCTTCCGTCAGGCATCGTTCCGCTTCTTTTATTCTGCTTTCGAGCAGATCTGGATTGATGGTACATTCATAGACATCGAATAGCGTGACGTAGTCGAACGCGACCTTGTGGAGCAGGATGATGAACTTGACGAGGTTGGTGTAGGCCTGCTGCCAGAAGGGTTCCTTCCCTCGCCCGAAGAGATTGTTGAGCAGCGAAGCGATGTTGTACGCGAGCGCGTAGGCATCAAGGTCATTGTGAAGAGGGTTGTAGCGGTACTCGGATTTGAGGCTGATTTCGACGTAATCTTCCGCGCGGCCAAGTCGGGTGAGGATGCCCTGGACCTTGCCGCAGAAATCGCCTTTGACCTCAAGGATGAGTCCACCGATGCGCCGGTCCTTGTCGGCTGCCTTGTACGCGAGAATCTGCTCGGCGAACGGATACATGCAAGCCGCCGTTTTCCCCGAGCCAACTGCGCCCACGATGGCGACGCCCGTAAAAAGTCCACGTTCTGGGATGACAAGCCAGTGCGGTGTTTCCGACTGCATTTGCGTGCGCGGATGGTGCAGCTCGCCAACAACAAGCGAAAGTTCGGTGCGTTTCGCGGGGTCCGGGTAGAGCGGTAATTTGCCAGCCCGAGTCTTGCGGGTGGCTTTGAGCGCGAAAATGTAGAACCCGGAAAGCAGGACGGAATAAACGACATACGGTGTGGTGTAGAGGAAGAGGGTGTAGGAGTACTTTAAAAAGAGAAAGGCGGACGAAGACCGAAGGGCCATGACGTGGAGGAAGAGGTTGCCCTCGGGGAGCGGCGCCCGAAAATAAAGCGCCATTCCCGTGGCCGCGGCAAGGATGCAGGCGAGGAAGTGCCTCGCGTGGAGGATTCTTTGGATCACGCCCGCGCCGCCTTTGCAGCTCCGTGGCCATCCTTCTTTTCTGTCGACGTCTGCAGTTGCTTACGCCAGCGGCGGAAGTCGGCGTCTCTCCAAAGCACCATCTTGAGTGCGGAGTTGACGACATGATCCGGCGTGCTTTGGATGAAGGCTGCGTACTTCTCGACTGCGACTGCAATTGGCTCCTGCAGTTCGTATTCGCGCTTCACCATCTCCGGTGGCTTGTT
>CAZNBG010000392.1:0-3490 GCA_964570915.1 uncultured Nitrospira sp.
ATTGTGAGGGAGGTCAATCTCCGGTGGATAAAGAGAGTAGCCATTATTTGCGCTCTGGCATTTATAACGGCGCTCCCCGTTTCATTTGGCATATACAAATGGCTCCCCGTTACAGGGACGATGTTATCAATTTCTCTTGAGCCTAGTGAGAATGAGGAAATCAATGGCATAAAGCAGCCGCAGGGTCCTCCCCCCAACGGAGCCTATATCCGCGTGGGTAACAATAGTGATGAGACAGACAAAAACATCTACATACGATTGAACGGTCCGCCAATCTACCAGGTATTCGTTGAGAACAAGGAACGCATGCGTGTACTTGGAAGCTTTCCTCCAAAGCAATTGATGATGTATTCAGGTACGGATCTCGAATTGTTCTTGCCTGAACTGTTGCCAGGAGAGACAAGGGCAGCTCATATCGACGTGTATCAAAGAAATGTAAGATGGGTTGCATCGATGCGATCCGATCTCGTGCCATCGCGTCTTGAGTCGGAATTTTCTTGGCCCCGCGCAAAGGATGAGCACACCAGTCGCCGGATCGCGATATTTCGGATGGGGATTAAGGTCAGTGGACCATTTCCTGTGGATGACGGGCGAGAAAAACGTTAAGAACTATGCAGCGAGTGCCGTCGATAGTACGGGTAGGGACGCGATTTCTTGGATAGACCACAGATGATGACTGATTCCTGCTTCCATCGCTGGCGAAACCCGAAGCGTCTGATGCACGCGCCCGAAGTTGTACCACATATAGAAGAGTGCCACGGCGTGCATGTGGTTTTCAATCTTCTTGGAGAAAGCATTTGTAAGACGTGTAAATCTCCGCATCTGCATCCGCATGGTGAGGTTCTGCCGTTCGACGTAACTCGTGCTGATATGCTTTGGATCGGGATCACCAAGAACGGACTCACGATAGGTACCCCGACACTGCGCGGGGCTGTACGTCCGTTGTCCATCAGGATCGGCACCGTAAATCTTGACCAGTTGAGCGTAGTCGATTTCATCAGCAAAGGCATCAATGACGGCGTTCAAGTACATCTTGTGGCCGTCCGTGGTCAACTGGATTTGATTCGTGATGCGATCAGCAACGTCCTGGATGAACTCGGTCGCACACCCCGCATCCCTCCTACCCATCAGCCAACTAATCACCAACTTGGTCTGCGCTTCGATTGCAACGAACGTCCAGACATCACCAACGATTTCACGCTCGGCTCTTTCCAGCGTGACGTTCTTCTGCTTGGCCCCGACAAAGCTCCAGATCTCATCGACCTGAATACGCTTTGCCGGAATGTTGCGGAGCACAGCATCTTGGTACTCGGCACACGCCGTACCAACCTCAGCCAGCAGTCGAAGGATCGTACCCTTTGCAGCGCCAGTCATGCGAGACGTAGCGCGAACGGAACAACCTTCGACCAGTGCCGTTATCACCGCAACTTTCTTGTCCATGCTGAGGTTGTACGCCATGAATCAAGTATACTACACCGCTTTAGCATGTCAACAGAAAAGTGCTCGGAAGGTGCGAAAAGATTAGGTAGATTTGGCTTTCTTGTTTGCCCATCGAGCACGCGCAGCGGCTTTGGCGATTTGCGTACGGCGTCTACCGCTGAGGGTTTCGAGACGACGCTTGCCGCCAATCTTGCCCCCTTTGCGGCCCATCTGGGCCATTACCTGAGAGACGAGCGAAAGGCTGACGGTTTCCTCAACGGACTCAAGAACCACACGGCGGGCGTTCTGAACCGCATCGAGTTTAGGAGTGCTTATGCGTTTAGGCATACAGCAATCATGTCACCAAACTGAACAGGTGGCAAGCCGAAGAATTTTCAGATTGACCCACTACCCCCGTTTGTGTAACAACCGCGTTGCAGATAAGCGTTTGTGGTGTTTCAAATTGCGTCAACACGGGCGTTAGCAGCTTTATAGCAATGGTGGAAGGCGCAGCCTTGGCCGTTGCTGGCAAGCCCCCAAGGTCCGCGGGCGGTATAATCTGCCTCGGAGGTGGTTCACATGAAGACGCCAACAATTATTGCTGCTGCGGGCGTGCTCCTCTTGATGGCTGCAATGTCGCCGTCGGTGGCTGCAAAGGAAGCAACCGTCACTCTGGAAATCACAGGCATGACGTGAGGCGGCTGCGCAGCCACGGTGCGGTCGGCACTGGAAGAAGTGAAGGGTGTCAAGGAAGTCGACGTTTCCTTGGAAAAGAAAGAAGCGGTGGTGAAGTATGACCCGGACATGGTGAAAGTTGAAGACCTGATCAAGGCGGTAAAAAACGCCCGCGGGATGAATACCTACGACGCAAAGGTAAAGGGGACATAAACGCAGGTCACCGAAGTTTGGGTGCCAGGCAATGGCAGGCGGCGGCTATGCCCTTTTACAGAGATCGCATTTACCCTCATCTGGTAAGGAAGCTCGGCGATCCGCCGCCGATTCGTGAAATTCGCGGACGCATCGTACCTCTGGCTCAAGGAAAAGTTCTCGAGATCGGTGTAGGCCCCGGCGTGAACTTTGTCTACTACGATGCTGCGAGGGTGACCAAGGTCTATGCACTCGAACCCAATCCGGGGATGATCCGGTTAGCCGACGGGCAACGGCGACGGACGAAGCTGGACATCGAGTTTCTGGATCTGCCGGGCGAACGCATTCCCTTGGAGAACGGCAGCGTCGATACCGTTGTAAGCACCTTTACGTTGTGCACGGTTCCGGGCGTGGTGGAGGCGCTGCAGGGTGTGGGACGGGTCCTGCGACCGGGTGGCAAGTTCATCTTTTTCGAACACGGGCTGTCACCCGATCCTCGCGTACAACGATGGCAGCGATGGTCAGAGCCCATTCCGTACTGGGTGTTTGAAGGCTGCCACGTAACTCGGGATATTCCGTCTCTCGTCACTCAGAGCGGATTCAGAATCGAGCAGATGGAGACGGGGTACTTGGCCGCATTTCCGAAATCGTGGTCGTACTATTGGTGGGGTACTGCGATTCCGGAGTGACGATAAGCGGAGCTTATGCTTGAGGTTGCCGAGCCTGCTGCAAGATAATGGCTTTACCGTGAATTTCAGGGAATCAGCGGCATGATCGAGAGGGCCTGCGAGGTCTGCCATGAGCCGATCAGAGATGAGGGCCAGTGGTTTCGGGTTCGCGAAGAATACGTGTCTTTCCTGTTCTGAAAAATATTTGAACCTGGTTTCCCAGAGGCGGCAGCGAGCAAAGACAGCTCCACCAAAACATGTGCCGGACACCGGCGACAAAAAAGGCGCAACACCCTAAAGACTGGGACTGGCCACCAAATCAATCAGCAGATAGGAGATTCATCATGAAAAGCGTTTTGCTCACAGGAAGGGCAATGCGATTTTATAGGATTATTTGACGGAGTGCCTTCTCATCCACTCCGCCCGTTTCTCAACCGCCTTGAACAATTCCGGTGATGCTGAGGGCTTTGGAGACTTTGTACAGGTTGCTCAAGCCTTGGACGCTTTCACTGTCGCAGTGAGTCGTTGGCGGTCGC
>CAZNBG010000393.1:0-1678 GCA_964570915.1 uncultured Nitrospira sp.
GAGGGTGCCCTTTTTGTAAGGGAAACGTAGGAAAGATGGCCCAAAAAGTTTAGATTTGGAAAAGGGACGAATGATCCAGGCTTCCCTTGGGAATCTGTTTCATGATGTCAAGCTTGGCGGAGACTTCCTCACACTCTTTGTTTTTTACAACGGCAAGGACAGGTGGCAAGTACAGTTCAATCGGGAGTTCTTGGACGATCTGCGCCCCGTAAAGGAACTCCAGCTCTATATGGAGAACACTGTGATTCCCTCCGTCCTAGCCAATCCAGGCAAGCGAATTCAGATCGGCTCCAATGGCGGGATCTTCGTCGCCGAAAGACTGATCTAACTTATCTCTTAGTCAATAATTCATCCCTAAAGTATTCACTAGTACCATCTCCTCTCAAGCTTCTATAGGTTTTACAGAATATGGCTGCGGATCCTACGGTGGGTTCCGTCCCCGAACGAACTGAATCCCTCATTCGCGTGCTGGTGGTCGATGACCATCCGCTGCTCCGCCAGGGATTGCGGAACCTGATCAATGCCTTTGACGAATTCTCGATCGTTGGTGAAGCCGAAGACGGAGCCCAGGCTTATGAGCTTGCGCAACAGGTGCAGCCCGATGTCATCATGATGGATGTCCACATGCCCAACATGAATGGCATCGAGGCGACGCGTCGAATCAAGACGGCGTTGCCTCATGTCATTATTATCGGACTTTCGGTCAATACGAGCGCCGCCATGGCTGATCAAATGGATGCTGCGGGCGCATCCGCGCATCTAGGCAAAGAAATGGACCCGGACAGCTTATACAAAGCCATCCACTCCGCGCTGGCCAAGTAAAACGTCGCTTTGTTCTCTCTTCCCCATTTCCCCACAGCTTGAGCCTAATTTACCGTTAAGTTTTGAGGAACAATGGCTGTCCCAGGGTTCCCCCTAGTACTGCGCTTCATCACAACGGATCATGAATGACGCACGATGATGACCACCGTTCACTACTGTGCGAGATGTCGGGAGAGGTTCCGGATGATCGAACCCGGGACTTTCAGTGAAACACTCTTTTGCTGGGCCCGCAGTCGCAGGTTTCGTTCAGTCACTCTACAGGGCATGTGCCACAACTGCGGACAAGAACAGATGAGTATCTCTTACTTATTGCCAGATTGACTTCGACACATGATGACGACGATTAAATACTGTGATCGGTGTCGCGTGAGACTCTCGCTCATACAATTAAAAACTAAAAAAGAAACCCTGCTTTACTCAGCCAGCCTTCAGAGTCTGAGTGCGAGTACTGAAGTGGGGCCCTGCGAAAAGTGTGGACGAGAGGACCTGCTGACCTTCTATCGGCTCCCGGGGTGAAAGACACCATTCCTGATGTATCAATACAGCATGCCTTCCAATAACCGAATCAAATCCCATTCCAAACGAAAGCGCTTCCCGGCGCGGGGCATTCGCGTGAAGAGGCCAAGGTCCACACGCAAGCAACTTCCCGATACTAGCCGCATTCCATGGTTTACTGACGAATTCAGACCGCCCGCCGCAGCACGTGAACCGACACCTAGCCGCTTCTCTTCGGGCTGATAATCGATCACGGAGCTTGGACTGTGAAAGGGGCACGATCATGCCAATGACGGCGAAGTACTGCTCACGGTGTCGGGATCGGTTGGCATACATGCGTCCCAGTAGTGAACAGGAGAAC
>CAZNBG010000393.1:1688-3474 GCA_964570915.1 uncultured Nitrospira sp.
ACGTCTACCGTCAGGATGCGGTCACTGAAGAGGGTGTATGCGAACATTGTGGACAACATGGGAGGCTGATCTATTACCATCTCCCTGAGCTGGACACCACCCCTCCTTGAGTCCCAAACGCGCAGTCCCCTACAATATGCCGCACTATCAGAAGGACCGGTCATGACGAGCGATCCCAACGCACGTCCTACCTTGGAAGTCTACGAGGGCCGCCAGCTCATCCTCACGCCTGTACAACACGATGATGGGACATGGGCCTGTGAATACATCATTATCGAATTAGGCCCGAATCCAGCCTCGACGAGAGGCGTTGCTGGGGGCACCTTTGGTGCTCTCAGCAGCGCTAGGGTGGCCGCCCTCCTGGAAGCAGAAAAGATCATTAATGCTCGTGTTGCGATCTCGGCAGGCGAGGCCCCATGATGACTGACAAATCACCGCCAGATGTGATCTGGATTTGTATACCTTGCTGGAAGCAGAGGCAGGGCAATAAAGAAGCTCCAGCGCCGATCATTATCGACACGTGTGCGGACTGCGGTCTTCAAAATGTTTCGCTTGTCTATGTGAAGATCGACCCCGCGGCAGGGTGATTAAGTCAGAAGGGCCCTGACTGCCAACCGTCCGACCACTCTTCTCCCATAGGGACTATCAAATACTCGATCCTTTCTTACCGGCCTTTCCACATTGGAAACCCGTTTCCTAAGGCAAACGTGATGGTGCTGTAACTACGCCTAGGCAGAGTACGTATGTGACGTGGTCGTGCTTAAGCAACATTAGTAGTACACCGTGATCGACTTGCTGTCCTCCACGAGTGACATTGTAGAGGACCGTTTATTGTTTTATCGGACAGTTCGGAAGTTGCAGACGCGTCCAGCTGCCTCGTCACGGTGGCTCTGGGTCTGACCAAACGCTGTCACGAACGTAATCTCGAGGCTGGCGAACGGCATATCACCTTCATCTAACAAGGAGGAGATTGACATGGCCCCACAATCAACTCTGAGTTCCATATCCCAAGGTCTCCATCTCTCCATAGCTTTAGCGTTAACGTGTTTTTTGTCGTACGGTGTTGCCGCGGCGGCTGACGACTCGGATGGGATCGGCCGACGTCATGCCACGGCATCACCGATCAAGCACGTAATTGTACTGATTGGCGAGAACAGAACCTTTGACAATGTCTACGGCACCTATGTCCCCCAATATGGGCAAAAGATTTCGAACTTATTTTCCAAAGGTATTGTCAAGGCCGACGGCACACCGGGCATCCATGCCGCAGATGCCGCGCAGATGACTTTGATGACGGTGCCGACCACCTATTTTGTCGGACAATCGGCCTCGAACAAAGTGCCGTACGCAATGCTGCCCGAGCCGAATACCAGTTACATCCCCGCCGTGGGTGTCACGTTGGACGAGATTGCTAAGGATCCTGGTGACTCGCTGGCACCATTTGATGCCCAGAGCTTCACGCAGGATCTGCTCCACCAGGTATCACCCGTGCTGCGTCGAAAAGACCTGCACCTGTTGACTACCGGAGGAACGGGTCAGTCCATTTGCAACGTGTCGGCCACGCAGCTGTATCCGATTTTTCCTCCCATTGGCTGCTTTGAACCTGATCGACGCGTGGCCAACTATGCCTCCCTCCCGAACACCGTCTTTCCGCTGACGAGCGCGTCCTTGCCCTACGACAGTTACACCGGCGACATGGTGCACCGCTTTTATCACATGTGGCAACAGTCCGACTGTGATGCCGCCAATGTCACCCCCGGCAACCCGAGCGGCTGCCTGAATGATT
>CAZNBG010000394.1:0-3473 GCA_964570915.1 uncultured Nitrospira sp.
TGTTGGACCGTGTGACCGATTCCGAATTCTTGCCGCCAACGCCGGAAATTTTGGCGCAGCTCACCGACGCGGAATGGCTATACAACCTGCCGGCAACAGTGCAGGAGAAAAAGATTTTCAGCGATACCTGCGGGAGCGGATGCCACAACTATCAGCAATCATTGCGGGACCGGTTCGATGAAAAAGGCTGGAGTCTCATGCTGGACCGGATGACGCTTTATGGGGGGCGGCTCGTCATCGAGAAAAACCGGCCTGGTCCCGACGGCAAGATTCCCATCGGCTTTGGGTTAACCGAAGAAAACCGCGACATCCTCCTCAAGTTTCTCGCGCGTGTTCGTGGGCCCCAGTCCGAGTTTCCTCCCATGAAACCCTTTCCCAGGCCGAGAGGTGCCGCCACGCGCGTCATCATTACGGAATATGAATTACCGCGCTTCGACGTTCGCGTGCACGACGTCGCGGGAGATCGGGACGGAAACATCTGGTACACGAGCAATCGCAGTCCGATCATTGGAAAGCTCGACCCGCGCAATGGAGTCGTGAAGGAGTATCAGGTTCCGGTCACGCCTGGGAAGCACACGGGTCAACATTGGCTCGCCATAGCCAAGGACGGCAAAATCGTTTTCACCGAGACGTGGTCGAACAATCTCGGAGTGCTCGACCCGTCGACGGGGCAAGTCACAAAGTGGGCAGGAACCGGGGGCAACAAGGGACTTGCTCCCGATGGATTCGTGTGGGGAACCTGCGATGGTCATTATCTGTGCAAATTTGATCCCAAGGTTTCGGGTCAGCCCATTCAGAAAATCCCTCTCCAAAAATCACAAAACACTTACGGGAACGACGTCAGCGAAGACGGGAATTTCTTCGTCGGGGGGACCCCCTGGCAACCGAATTTTGATGGGATTGTTTGGGCGGATCTTCGCACCGGCGAAATCTGGGAAGTGCAAACGGAATCCGGCCATGCAGATCCCTCACGAGGAGGAGTTGATCCCGAAGGAAACGTCTTGAACGGCGGCAGGGGCGGCCGAATCACAGAATTCGAGAGGAAAACGCATCAGGTCCGCGAATGGGAATCGCCGACTCCGTTTGTCACATTCTATGAAGCCAAACCTGACAAGAACGGTGAGGTCTGGGCGGGAGCGCAGCGCGGAGGGCGCATGGTCCGGCTCAATCCCAAGACCGACCGGTGGATCGAATACATATTCCCCGAACCGTTCTCCCTCGACTGGCGCACTTGGATCGATAATTCGACCAATCCGGTAACCGCCTGGTATGGGGACCACAACGGGTACATCATCCGGATCCAACCGCTGGAGTAAACCATGCAAAGCGCAGCGGTATTGACGATGATCCTGATGCTCGGCTTGCAGAACTCCGGAGCGCGCGGAACGCCAGACCCGCCAAAGGGCAGGCTCCAGCGGTCGGCAGAGATTCTCTATTTTAAAAGGTTTGCGGAGAGCGGTTCCGAGCGTGGAAAAGAAATTTACTTTTATAAGTGCTGGGTCTGCCACAACGATTACACGAGAGCAGCCGGAACAACCGCACCGACCTTGAGAGACCTCTACAAACGCCCCAGATTGATATCGGGACAGCCAATCAACGATGAAACGGTTGCCGCGAAGATCAAAAACGGCGGTCCCAACATGCCCGCCTACCAATACACGCTGACGGACCAGGACCTCGCGGATTTGGTCGCTTTTCTGCGCGAAGGAAAATGTTGTTGGGAAGACTTCGAGGAGAAGGAACCACCACGTAATCCGCGATATAAAGCGAAGTAAAGGTAAAATCACCCTCTCCTCCTGGGAGAGGGCGCGGAGCGCGAGCCCGATAGGGCGAAGCCTCAAGAAAGGGTCAGGGTCTCAAGATTCGACGAACCTTGTGACCCTCACCCGGCCGCCTTTAGCGGCTTCCCTCTCCCAGGGGGAGAGGGAAGGACAACCGCCGTGATTCGAGAATTCGCGGAGTGGCTCTCTCAGACGTCACCGAGCATGCTCATTCAGATCCACAACGCGTGGGTTATTCCGACGATTCAGTCTATTCACATTATTGCCATTGGGGTTGTGCTGACGTCGGTGCTGATGATCGACCTGCGTATCCTAGGTTGGGCAGGACACGATCAGACCCTGAGCGAGACGACAGACCGGTTTGGCCCATGGTTGTCGTGGGCATTATTGGTGCTACTGGTCACGGGTATTTCGATGGTGATTGGTGAGCCCGTGCGCGCACTGCTAAGCCTGTCGTTCTGGCTGAAGATGTCTTTGGTGGCTGTGGGCGCGCTCATCCAGACGCTAGTGAATCGCCGTAGCGTCAAATGGCTCGCAATCGTGACCCTGCTGATCTGGGTAGGCATCGTCATCCTGGGCCGCTTGATCGCCTACGACTATATATGGGGCAGTTGGTCACTCAAGCCCACGGCGTAGTTATCGGAATGGATATTGCAGGGTTTCTGCAATCACTGGAATCATCCAATCTTGCCACCGCGATTCGAAATTCGCTTTACCTGTTTCCGCTGATCGAATCGTTGCATGTTCTTGGACTGACGCTGGTCTTCGGCACGATTGTGATCGTCGATCTCCGCTTGCTTGGGATCGCATCCGTCGGGCGCCCATTCACTCGGATTACATCGGATGTCCTGAAATGGACCTGGGCAGCGTTTGTCTGGACGGCCACTACAGGGATGTTGATGTTCATTACCAATGGCAACGTGTACTATCACAATTTTTTTTCCGGACGAAGATGGTGCTCCTCGCGCTTTCAGGGTTGAACGTGGCGATATTTGAGCTCACCTCCGGCCGGACGGTGCATCGTTGGCATAAGGATGCGGCCGGGCCCCGCGCCGGGAAGGCCGCCGCCGTCCTGTCGCTTGTGTTGTGGATTACGATCATCTTCATGGGCCGGTGGATCGGCTTCACCACGTCGCAATCCAAAGCGCCGCTAGAGCCCGGTATCAACGCCGACGATCTTTTTCCGCCAGCTTCCCGCGAAGGCGGCCCGCCCAAATAGCGAAGATCCACCTTTACAAAAGAACATCGCAATTCTTTAATCCGGCACAGACAGGCCGCCGTTGGTAGGCGAATCAGTCTCAAGTAAAAGGGAGGTAGATTGTGAGGAGGGGATTTTGCGGAACCGCTCTTGCTGTGGTTCTCATCTGGAGTGGAGTTCTTGCCTATTCTCTCCTGGAACAAGAGCAGCTCACACCTCAGGCCTACTTCGAGAGGGGAAAGCAGTACTACGATGAGAAGAACTATTCGGAAGCTGCTATTCAGTTCTCAAATGCCATTCGGATAGATGTCCATCATCGGGACGCTCGCTACTTCTTGGCTCTCACCTATGAGAAGCAAGAATTCCGCGGGGCGGTTGTGACTCTCAATTCGTTATTGGAGGATTATCCTGACGACGTACCGGCTTGGTTGGAACTAGGCCGCATCTATTTCGCACTCGGGCAGACTAACCCTAAATTTCTTCATGAGGCCCAG
>CAZNBG010000395.1:0-2569 GCA_964570915.1 uncultured Nitrospira sp.
CTGCCTGCAGTTGATTTGAAAGGAAAAGTATAGTGCCTTCGGACTCGGACGGCTAGATTAGAAAGTAGGTGAAGCGGCCACTCTTCGGTAGGTGACTGCGATGAGCTGCATGGTGCTGAAGAACCGCCTAAGTTGCTGATCCTCGCACCTGGAGCGCATGTTTCTACGCCTGAATGATGAGTGATGCATTCCCCTCTGAGTGATTATTCATCAACACACAGGCCAATTCGCCCTCCTAACCAAACAAGGAGTTACTTTGACTGCGCACGACCACATGCAAAGCATTCAGGCCGAGTATCTGATCCATGACAGGCGGCGAAGCATAAGGGGCAAACATAGACGCGAGAAAGAGGTCATCGTTCCTACGCGAAAAGGGCTAAGGCAGGACGAATGAAGGGGGAGTGTAGCGAGTGATCAGGAGCTCATTTGTGCTTCCAGTTTTTCGATTCGTTGGGCCATGTCGATGAGGATGCTCCACAACGCTTTAGGCGAGAGCTCGTTCAGCGCTTGCGGGGCAGGAAGTTCCTTCGCCAAATTCCTCAGTAGCTCTGCATTGGAATGTGTCATGAGCTCTCCTCGGGGTTAGCCGGGAAACTGATAATAAGTAGGATTGTCCATCTGCCCACATTTATCGCACGTCCCCTTTGGATTGAGCGGACGATGCGCGCGTTTATCCGTCAAGAAAAACTGTATCTCATCTTCAGTGCTGGGTCTTAACAGCGATAACCCGCCAGCACATTTATTACAGAATTTAACAGTCATGGTCATGACGGCATCCTCCTAAAGAGTCGATGAGGTTGGAAGCTTCCGACTGAGTACTCAGCCTATAGGACTCAATGGTGCGTTGCTACTAGGTGAATATATAGGGCACATGAATCGGGCGAGAGGGTTACAGGCCGCTCTATGAGCTTTATATCGTCAGTGACGCATTCCCCTCTGAGTAATTATTCATCGATACATGGGATTCTACCGGAACTGCCCCATTGAGTCAGTATTCTCTGTGGAAAAGATAACTTGTCGCTGCATGGCTGACAGTATTTGACTGTTTTAATCATCCATCCTTCCGAAGCCCATACCCCCTCATTACTGTTCAGGGAATATGGGCGCAATTTTCCCGATGCCGGTCACTTTAGCGGTTGATATTTTCGTCAGTCAAAAACGAGATGGCATGATTTACTTCATTATACTTCGCGATCACGTTATCCCTTCTATCAGGGGACAGCCTTTGGCAATTGATGATATCTTTCATAAAATATCCATTCTATTCCTCGACTGAAACTCAAACGTGCTGGCACTTTACGTGTGTGGCAGTTGTATGCTTTTATGCATCTCTCCATTTCCTTACAGGCTTCGGAACACGAAAACGGCGGGCAATACGGTCGTCCACACACAGAGCAAAGAACTTTATTGTCATGTTTCACACTCAGCATGTAGTATCCAGCGCGCATGGGTTGTCCTTTACTTGAACGAATAAGGAAAGCCTGTCACCTTACCATGAGTCGCCACCCAGCAGAGCACTCATCACTGCTTGAATCGTCAGCGGTGCATTCTCCTCTGCCCTATTGTTAGCCAACATATAGGCCGGTTTGGCAGCCTTGATCGAGCGCACAGGCAAAACGGTTCCAACAGCACACACTCTGCTCATAGTCTTGAGTGATTCCGCCTAACTATATGATGACATAACGAAAATGACATCATGATAGACTCGCATTGTTTCCTTGATACAATATCATTTATGGCTTCGCCAAAGCCCCGCAAGCCTCGTTCTCTCTCCAAATCTAGATGGAAAAGCTATAAGTCGTTAGGCTCAAAGTCCAAACCTCCCCACATTCCCGATACCAGCCGTATTCCGTGGTTTAGTAAGACAGATACCGACGAGTAACTCGCCAGGCCTAGAAATCTTCAAACAATCGAAGCTGATTCGGGTGTACTTTCCCCCGCATCCATACCCAAACCTTGCGCTCTTTTTTCGGCTTAGTAGAGGGTGGACTAACTGTCAGCAACGCTTGTGCAGAGAGCCATGTTCCAATTAACTCAAAGTGGGCCAGGTCCTTCTCTCGAAGGGTCAGGCTCCATTGTGAGATATGGCTTGTTCGTGTACCAGCAGTTGGGTTCAGATACCGCAATTGAAAGGACCATTCTCCGGTCCAATCTGCACCGACTATGTGAACAACACCGATAACACCTGCGGGGATACTGGACCGTTCTGTAAGCTGTTTGAGATAGATCCCTTCAACAATGTCTTCCTTTCCCGGCATGTAACCGATGGTTACATGGTTTGTAGTCCCGGTCAATCTGGTAAAAGTGAGGAAGTAATAAGCCTACTTGACCCTCCTTGCGTCTCAAATACACACAATATTACAATGCCCATCCATTTTCCCTAAGGTATCGAGAGTGGATAACGGTATTCATCAGTGCCGAATAGGGCAGAAATGCCAGGAGTATTTCATGGCCGAGAGACCACAACTCCCTCACTATCACCAGATCAAAGGATTCAGCTTTCATGTCTCGCGTCGCCCTGATGTTCCTGAGGATATTCGAGCTCATGATCAGGAGTTCCATCCAGGTC
>CAZNBG010000395.1:2579-3472 GCA_964570915.1 uncultured Nitrospira sp.
GTGATGCTCGCTACGGAATTTGGTTGCCAGACCCCAAGAACGAAGATCAGCGAGTCGGTGAATGAAGGGAGGCCGCTGAGCATGCACGCTTGGCGTGGAGATTGGCGGGTATCTTATCTGCTCTGACCAGATGATGGTTCGCCTGGGTTCTCGCTGAACCCTGATCCTACAGCCCTAGCACAAGGAGGCAGCTTGTCCCAGTAGTAACCGCTCAGCTTCTGGACCCCACACCTAAAGCATTCGATGCCATGCCAACGGGCCACTGGATGCGGGCGAGCAACTTCCTTCTCCCAACACCTTTCGCACATGAATCGAAGACTGGGCTGAGTGCTAATTTTCTCCACGTGATTCCTCCGCATATGGACGATGTCTCAACTACATAGTCCATCGCCCTTCATTGCAGTGGCTCCGCATGGGAAACCGGATCGGCTGAGATCATCCCATTTCTACCTTACACTCAGGGTCAGGAATTGAATAAGACTCTGACAATGAAGGGTAGAATCGGAGCCGTTCACCTCCGGCGTTCCTTCCGAAATCTCATCTACCTGGTTTCCCTGTTCCATGACAGTGGCCACGCTGGCTTGGTTCACAGCATCGATTCGCAGAATTTCCCATCCGGCATGGCGTCCATCAGCCCAGCGCACAATAGCGGATTCTATCAGGATATGGTGGAGTCTCTCGCCATCGCGCAGGGCGAGAAACACAATCGTCTCGCGTCCGATGGGCAGGGGGCGCCCTGTGGTAGCACGCCAGCCTGTTGCCGATAGATCCCAGACTGTCCCAGTGATCCATATGCCTTCGACGGCGTAGGAGAAGGTGCCCTGCACGGGAGTCCGTAACATCTGGCGAACAAGAAAGGCTTTCATGAGTCCCTCCTCAAGCGTGCCGCGAAT
>CAZNBG010000396.1:0-3469 GCA_964570915.1 uncultured Nitrospira sp.
CCATAACAAATAATATTGTACAGGTGCCAAAATACACATCGACCGTGGGCCACATCTTGGAGTTGGTTTCGGCTCCGGATGGGACGGGTTCTGCTCCGGCGTCTCTCATCGCCGCGGCGGCCGCGAGGTTGGTTCCCAACGCCATGATGTGACAATCGAGATCCAGAGTGTCCCGCAATCCCGTCACCAGCCGAGCTCCCAACCCTCCACCCCGCCCATCGATGACACAGATTTTGCTTTTTAAGGAGTTCCCCACGTTCCGATTCTTTACATGAGTGATGGCTCGTCAGTGCAATGCCTTGCCGGTCGTCGTCATCGTCAGCTTACCGTGCTTGACGCCTTTCACGCTTACCAGCGCGTCGGCGACCTTTCTAATCTCAGAACCTTTGCCTTTGACCACCAGCACTTCCAGGCAATGGTCATGGTCGAGATGCACATGCATGCCGGACAATATTTGCCCATGATGGTCATGCTGAATGTCGGTCAATTTGCTCGTCAAGTCCCGCACATGATGGTCATACACAAAGGTGATGGTGCCGACCGTTTCCCTATTCTCATCCCATTCCTGGCCGACCAAGTTGTCACGGATCAAATCCCGCAACGCTTCCGATCGGTTGGTGTATTTCCGCCGTTGGATGTGGCGATCGAAGGTGTCCAATAAATGATGATCGAGCGAGACGCCGAACCGCACCAGTTTTTTCATCGCCGTTCCCCGTCTTTGTAGTGGCACGAATATTAATTTAATAGCACTATGCTGGCGCAGAAATCAATCAATGATTCTCGATTCCAATTATTTTACGAGAGCTCGATCTTGGTTGGATTTATGAGAGACACAGAGACCCGCATTCGACAAACGACTATTACAACATCTCGTTTTGGGGAGAGGAAACAACCAGCAGGAGACAGCCCTCGTCGGTCGAGGTGTCATAATGTTCCGTACCGGCTTCGGCGCGTTGATAATCCCCGGCCGTCATCTCACGACCGGCGATGGAGCACCCGCCTTCCAACACATAGAGTTCCTCCGCCTCAGTGTGACGATGCGGCGCATAGCTGGTGCCCGGAGCGAAACGTAGGAGCGCGGTGGTTCTTCGGGAAGCCATATCGAAGGAGAGCACCTTGGCCGTCACTCCTGGTGCGATCTCTCGCCAAACTCCCTCCGCCGCCTTGATGAAGGTGAGTCCCTTCCCGGACTGCTGAAAACCGATCTTGATTCTCGATAATCTGGAGGTCCCGGAACGCATCAGCATAGTCCGCAGCAGGTTCGCAAAAGCCTTCCCGCAAAGCCGCAGCGACGTGTACGAAGTCGCGAGGAGGTGGTGCCACGCATGCGCAGACTGGCGAGACGGTGAACCCACACTGTCGTTAGGGAGACCTGCCCGACCTTCACTGACCCATCCTCCGCCTGTCGAAACAGACGTTCCCGCCAGGTCAAGCGTTGAAACCCTGACGTCAAGTCGGACGTCCGATTGTCCTTCAATGCGGGATATAAGCCGTTCTCGCAAAGAATCCCGAGGCTTTAAGGGAACGGACCCCAACGCCAACGTGTCGGCCGTCAACTCAAACTGTTCGACTTCCCGAGCAGCTTCCCTCGTAATCTGGTTGACGAGGCGTTCGCGTAGCGTCTCTGGAGGCGTCACAGAAGGCACGACGAAGACCAAGGTATCCGTTGCTGCTCGATAGGCCGTGACGGCTTGGCTCAGGAAAGGTGATTCTGCTTGGAGTATCTCCATAAAAGCCGGGCGAGCCTTAAGATCCAAAATCCCAAGCGCATCGAGCATGGCCTGCTCGTCCAATTCTTCCGGCAATCTGGTTTCAGTCACGAGACTAATCCTGTCTCATAGGGCGCGAGCGCTTCGCGCAGTTTGATCATACCCAACCGGATTCTCGTCTTGACCGTTCCCAGAGGCACTTGCAATTTCTCCGCGATCTCACTCTGGCTCAAGCCATAGAAATACGCGAGTGCAATGGCTTGCCGCTGCTCCTCGCTCAGGAGGTCCAACGCTTGCCGAACATACCGCCGGCGTTCTTGTCCTTCCACGTCCTGCTCCGGCGTCTCGCCGTCGCTGGCAAAAAACTCAATCGCATCCAGTGACTCGACACGCCCGTGTTCGATCGCCCCGGCGCGGAACCGATCGATCGCTCTTGTTCTGGCCACCATCATCAACCAGGCTCCAGGCGCGCCTCGGGTTCGGTCATAGGTATGAGCCTGCCGCCATATTTGGGCGTAGACGTCCAATGTGACTTCTTCGGCTGCTTCGCGATTGTTGAGAATTTTGACGGCCAGCCCAAAAACCTGAGGGCTCGTACGATCGTACAACGTGGCGAGCGCCGACTGATCGCCCTGTGCCGTCAGGGTAATCAAGTGGGCCAACTCTTGGTCTTGAATCTGCTTGGCCGTCTCTGAGGACATGATCAACATACAGTCTCCCCCATTCATCTGTACGAGGACATGAGGAAGATTGGATTGCTGATTGCGGGGCTTTGTGCCCCTTGGCGGAAATCAGACTATAGCATCGCGGAAACCGCTCAGCAAGCCGACCATCCTCACGAAAGATCCAAATCACAACACGTCTCGTAGTGGAGAACAGACCGACCGGCAGGCGCCCGATTCAATGGACAGATGGATCACAACTTTTGATAGGTGAGGAGAACCGACCCATGGCCATTAAGATCGCATCCTCGATTGTCATCAGTGCACCGAGATGTTTCTCGAGAGGAGGGGAATTATGACATCACCACTCTATTCGTCTCTGGGTTTCGTATTCGCTGTCAGCCTGATGTCCGGTTGCAGCGGGAGCGATACCATGCCCATGGCACCGCCAGGCGGACCGGCCGCGGCCGCGGAGGACCAGCGTGTTCCGCACTCGGACACACTGACGTCACAGGAAGCGGCGCTGGTCAGCCAAGCCAACTCAGAACCGGTTCCTGCACCAGTACCGGACCTGTAGTCCAACTCGCCCGTCGGCGTATGTGTTCAGAAGGAGGACATCATGCTTGCTCGGATTCGATCACTCATCCTGACAGTACTGGCACTGTTTCTGGCGACGCCGGTTTTCGCGGCAAGTCATCGTGAAGCGCCGCTGATCTCGAATGACCCTCCGGCAGATATCACCGACTTCTATTTCTTCCGGAGTTGGCAGGACCCCGACAAAGCGATCCTGATCATGAATGTGATCCCGGGTCAGGAGCCGGGTTCGGGCCCCAATTACTTCAATTTCGCGGACGACGTGCTGTACGAAATCCATGTCGACAACAATAAGAACAACATCGCGGCGAACATCCTCTACCAGGTCCGATTCAAAACGGAGATCCGTCAACCAGGGAACGTCTTCCCGTTGTCCTATGTCGCGTTGCCGCCGATCACGGCCCTTGCCGGTGGTGGCTCAGAAGGATTGCTCATCCGCCAAAGCTATACGGTCACCGAGCAGCGCTACGGCCAACCGCAGCGCGATCTCGGGACCGGTCCCAT
>CAZNBG010000397.1:0-3468 GCA_964570915.1 uncultured Nitrospira sp.
GCCGCATGCCTCGGGCATGGGCTGAACGTGCCCTATTTCTGCTGGCATCCGGCGATGGGGTCAGTTGGGGCGTGCCGCCAGTGCGCGGTCAAACAGTTCAAAGACGCTCGTGATCAGTCTGGTCGGCTGGTGATGTCTTGCATGACGCCGGCCGCCAATGGCACTCGCATCTCAATTGATGATCCAGAGGCCAAAGCCTTTCGTGCGTCGGTCATTGAGTGGCTGATGGTGAACCATCCGCACGATTGTCCTGTGTGTGACGAAGGAGGGGAGTGTCATTTGCAAGATATGACGGTCATGACCGGACATGTCTACCGTCGATACAGCTTCCCAAAGCGGACGCATCGCAATCAGGCCCTCGGCCCGTTTATTCGTCATGAGATGAACCGGTGCATCCAATGCTTCCGCTGCGTACGATATTACCGAGACTATGCGGGTGGACGAGATCTCAATGTCTTCGGTGCGCATGACGCCCTGTACTTTGGTCGGGAACAGGATGGCACCTTAGAGAATGAATTCAGCGGTAACCTTGTGGAGGTCTGTCCAACCGGAGTCTTCACCGACAAAACCTTCTTCCAGCACTATACGCGGAAGTGGGATTTGCAATCAGCCCAATCGATTTGTTCACACTGCAGCCTTGGCTGCAATACGACCGCTGGCGAGCGATCTGGCCTGCTGCGTCGGATCACCAATCGGTTTAACAGCCAGGTGAATGGGTACTTTTTGTGCGATCGCGGGCGGTTTGGCTATGAGTATGTCAACAGCGACAAGCGCAGCAAGCGAGTTCTTTTACGGCCCGCATTCGATCGGGCCAAGCCGGCGCAGCCGGAGGGAGTGTCTCAGGCTCTCGAGATTATTGGAAAGCGTTTACGGCGTGCCCGTGGGATCGTCGGCATTGGATCGCCTCGTGCCTCAATCGAAGCAAATGCGGCGCTCCGCTCATTGGTCGGACCACAACAGTTTTTTCTCGGCGTTGACGAACAGGAACACCGGCTTCTGTCCGGCATTCTCTCCATTCTTCGGACCGGACCGGTGCCGTCCGCGTCCATTCACGATGCAGAACAATCAGACGCCGTCTTCGTCCTGGGCGAAGATCTCTTGAATAATGCGCCCCGATTAGCACTGGCCCTTCTGCAATCAGTCCGACAACAGCCAATGGAACGGGTCGACGAGTTGAAGATTCCCCGATGGGATGAGGCCGCAGTGCGCAATACGGTGCAGAATCGACGAGGACCTCTCTTCATGGCCGGGCAGCGGCGGACTTGGTTACATGAGTATGCAACAGACAGCTATTTCGCCGCACCAGCGGACGTCGCACGACTGGGGTTCGCGGTGGCTGAAACAATCGGACCCGATGCGCCGATCGTCTCGGATCTCACCGACGACGTCCGCAACCTCGCTCAGCGCATTGCCGAGGCACTCACTCATGCCCAGCGTCCGCTGATCATTACCGGTACGGGAAGCGGCTCTCAGGCGACGATAGAAGCGGCCGCCAATGTTGCTTGGGCCTTGCACCAACAAGGAAAACAGCCTCGGCTCAGTTTCGTGCTTCCGGAGTGTAATAGTGCGGGTCTCGCATTGCTCGGTGGCAGAAGCCTGAATGACGCGTTCGACACGATCAGTCATGGAACGGCCGATACCGTGATTGTGCTGGAGAATGACCTGTATCGACGCGCGGGACCGGCGAAGATCGACGCCTTCTTGGATACCGCCCAAACAGTCATTGTGATCGATTCCCTTGAGCATCGCACAACGGCGCGAGCCGACGTGCTGCTTCCCGCCGCTACAGGCCCGGAATCCGACGGAACCCTTGTGAATCAAGAAGGGCGAGCCCAGCGGTTCTACCAGGTGTTTGTCCCGGACGATGATGTCAAAGAGAGTTGGCGGTGGCTGAGCGACCTTGCTTGTGCAACCTCACAGGAGACTGGTACAGGATCCGGAGTAGCGACCTGGCGCAACTTCGACGATGCGGTTTCCGCAACGGCGGCGGCTGCCCCTGAGCTGGAACGAATCGGAGAGGTCGCACCCCCTGCAAGCTTTCGTCTGGTGGGTCAAAAAGTTCCCCGGCAGTCTGAGCGATGTAGTGGGCGTACATCCCTGATCTCTCATCTGACCATCCACGAACCGTCCCCCCCTGTCGACCCACATTCACCGCTTGGATTTACGATGGAGGGGTATAGAGGACCGCTTCCCTCACCGCTGATTTCCCAATTCTGGGCTCCCGGCTGGAATTCTATCCAGGCCGTGAATACCTATCAGGATGAAGTGGGCGGACCGTTGCGTGACGAAATGCCGGGGGTTCGGCTCCTTGAGCCAGTCGTGACGAAGGCACCCAGTTGGTTTACTGCCATTCCACGTGCGTTTCAGCCGGCCTCCCGTCAATGGTTACTCCTTCCATGGTTCGCCGTGTTTGGGAGCGACGAACTCAGTAATTGCTCTCCGGCGATCGTCGAACGGATGTCTCACCCGTTCCTGTCCTTGCATCCATCAGATGGAGTGCGGCTGAGCCTAGAGGAGCAGAGCACGATCGATCTGGTGGTGCAGGGGACGTCATACCGGCTTGCTGTGCGCCTCGATCCTTCTACCCCGGTGGGTACGGCCGGCCTCTTCAGCGGGTCTGAGATATCCGGCGTAAGCGTGCCGACACAGGTCGATCTGTTTGAGGCGATCCAGACCGACCAAAGGCGGAGGGTGGCATGATCGATTGGAGCCACACCGCACTCGCCATCGCCGTCGTGCTTGGTGGTGGACTGACCTTGGCTGGGATGCTGATCTGGGTCGAACGTCGACTGCTAGGGGTTTGGCAAGAACGATACGGCCCGAACCGTCTGGGGCCAGGCGGGTGCCTGCAATCCCTGGCGGATATGATCAAGATCTTCACGAAAGAAGACTGGGTTCCGCCTTTCGCCGATAAGGCGGTCTTCGTGATCACGCCGGCCATCGTGGTGATCACCGCACTCATGTCGTTTGCCGTAGTGCCGATTGCTCCCAGCTTTGTCGTCGCCGATCTCAATATGGGCGTCATGTTCTTTTTGGCCATGTCGAGCCTCGCTGCCTACAGTGTCATTATTGGAGGCTGGGCCTCCAACAACAAATTCGCCTTTCTCGGCAGTCTTCGAGCTATCGCGCAGCTATTGAGCTACGAAGTGTTCATGGGGTTGTCGCTGATGGGCGCGGTGCTCTTGGCTGGATCATTCAACCTGAGTGACATTGTCGACGCACAACGGCATCAATGGTTCGTGATTCCTCAGTTTCTCGGGTTTCTCGGGTTCTTTATGGCGGGATTGGCTGAAGCGCATCGCACCCCGTTCGATATGCCTTAGGGTGAAGCCGAGCTGGTCGCCGGGTACCACTCCGAGTACAGCGGGGTGGAATTAGGGATGTTTTTTTGTGGTGAAAACCTTAGTGGTATTCCCCTCCCGGCCCTTACCCGTCTCCTCTTTTTTTTCGGTTGAGTTTGACCCCCGG
>CAZNBG010000398.1:0-3462 GCA_964570915.1 uncultured Nitrospira sp.
CTCCATGCCCATCGGGCCCATCCATCGCGGCGCGGGCGTCTGCACGCCGGCCTCGTAGTCGAAGGCGCCGCCGACGGTGAAGGTCACCGCCGGCCCGTAGGCCTTGTGGTTCTCCAGCGTCCAGATCTCCTGGCGCGGCATGCCCATGCCGACCAGCACGATGTCCGGCGCGAAGTCGCGGATGGCGTCGACCACCGCGGTGTTCTCGGCCGAACCCTGGGTCACGTCGAAATAGCCGTGGTGGCTGGCGACGTTGACGTCCGGCCACTCCTGCTTGATGCGTTCGATGGCCTTGTCGGCCACGCCGGGCGCGCTGCCGACGAAGAAGACCTTCCAGTTCTTCTCGGACGCCAGGGTCCAGAAGTCGTCGCGCCAGTCCAGATAGGTGCAGCGATGGAAGCGCCGGCTGGCTCGGCCAACCAGGCGCGCCCAGAAGATCAGCGGCACGGAATCGACCTCGATCAGGTCGGCTTCCTTGTAGAACTCACCGATCTGGTGGTCCTTGCCGATCAGGTACAGGCTGTGGAGATTGTGGTTGGCAACGATGGCGCTTTGGCGGCTGCCGAGTTTCCGCTGCAGCGAACCTTAACCGGAATCCAGTCTGCCGGCTTCAAATTTGTTGCCTGGGGTACCACTCACAAAGAGTCTGGTACCAAGGCGGTGCCTGTGATTGCAGCAGATGCATCACCGGACAAAGCTAGAGAGCTGGGAGATCGATGTCGTGGCTTGGGCCTCACCCCGGTCCTGATGTTCTCGGGTATCTATCCGGAGGCGCCGGACGCCATCGAGGTGTTGACCAGCCGCATCCGGCAAGCGTCCGCAGCGAGCATCCCACAGGTCTTGACGTTTGGTCATACGGAAGGAAGTGACAGAAAACTGTGGATTGAGCGGTTCAAGAAACTCGGTCCGGTTGCGAGGGATCATGGTGTCATGATCGTGGTCAAGCAGCACGGCGGGAACACCGGGACGGGCGCCGCTTGTGTCGAGATCATTCGCGAAGTGGCCGACGAGGGAGTCAAAGTCAATTATGACGCCGGAAATGTGATGGACTACCTCGACGTAGACCCCATTCCTGACATTCTCAAGTGTGTCACGGAGGTTCGGAGCTTCTGCATCAAGGATCACCGTAATTTTCCCGCCGATCAGGATTGCGGGCCTGGATTCGGCGAGATCGACCATTATAAGCTACTAAAGCCGGTTGCTTTCACAGGTCTGACAATGCCCCTCTGCTTTGAAAATATCTTTGCGCCAGTGATACCTCGCCCAACGGATCCCGCCGGTATTGACGTTTTAGCGCGGCGCGCCCGCGAGTTTATCGAAGTCGTCGTTCAGGGGCTGCAGGCTTGATTCGAATAGACTGCTTGATGTGAAAACGTCTCACATCCAGTCTTACAGGACGCAGTCGCCACCAGCCAGGTACTTGGACTTGAGACTTGAAATTTCGCAGTTCGGCCGATTTCAAATCTGAGATTTCAAATTTTTCCATTTTCTTCATGAGAGCCTCCTCGCCTCAATTTCCGTGTTCCGACCGGCCAACATGAAACATTTTCATTCCCTCTTGCGGATTGCACGTCTGTTCGTATTCTTGTCGTTCGCTCTCCCTTTGCTGGCCCAGCAGGCGGATCAGATCCTGCACCATGGCAAGATTGTGACTGTTGACCCGGCATTCAGCATCCAAGAGGCCATTGCGATCGCAGGAAACCGCATTCTGCGCGTGGGTTCCGACGCCGATGTCCTCAAGACCTGGGGACAGCAAACACAAGTGATCGATTTGGGCGGGAAAACTGTGTTACCGGGTCTGATCGACTCTCACGTTCATCCTTCAGACGCTTGCATGACCGAGTTCGACCACCCGATTCCTGAGATGGAAACCATTCAGGACGTGCTGGACTACATCAAATCAAGAGCCACGGTGCTTGCTCCGGGCAAGTGGATTCAGGTGCAGCAAGTCTTTATCACTCGCCTCAAAGAGCAGCGCTACCCCACTCGCGAGGAACTGGATCAGGTCGCTCCCAAGCATCCGGTTGTCTTCTCAACAGGTCCGGATGCCTCTCTTAACTCATTGGCGCTGAAGCTCAGCGGCATCGATAGGAATTTCAAGGTTACCGACGGCGGGCCAGGGCATATCGAGAAAGATCCGGTAACCGGCGAACCGACCGGTATCCTGCGTAGCTGCACTCGCTACGTGAAAGTCGAACCCTCTGGCAGGACGCCTACTGAGAGTGATCATGTGCAGCGCCTTCTAGAATTGTTCAAGGACTACAACAGTGTTGGAATTACAACCATCGGCGACCGCGACGCAAGCTTTGAGCAGATCCAGCGTTACAAACAGATCCTTTCGCGAGGTGATTTAGAGCTCAGAATTTCTGTCTCGCAGCACATCGACACTATCGGCCCTTTAGAAAAGATCGAGGCAAATATTCGCAAAGTGGCCGAAGACCCTTTGAGCAAGGGCGATTCCTTGCTCCGAATCGTGGGCATTAAGACTTACCTCGATGGAGGAATGCTGACGGGAAGTGCCTATATGCGCGCACCTTGGGGCGTGAGCAAGATCTATTCCATCACGGATCCCAATTATCGCGGCGTCCTCTTTATTCCCAAGGATCGGCTCTTGCCGATCGTTCAGACCACAATCGAGTCTGGCTTGCAATTTACCGCTCATACCGTCGGTGACGGTGCCGTCCATAACCTTTTGGATACTTACGAGGACATCAACCAAAAGACGCCGATCCGCAACACGCGCCCTTGCATTACTCATTCTAATTTCATGAGCAGCGAAGCTGTGGAGAAGTTGGCCAAGCTTGGTGTCGTGGTGGACATTCAACCGGCTTGGCTTTACCTGGACACCCGAACCCTCGTGAAGCAGTTCGGTCTCGACCGCTTGCGCTACTTTCAGCCGTTGAAGAGCATCTTTGAGTCTCACGGTATCGCCGGCGGCGGGTCAGATCACATGCAAAAAATCGGCTCTCTCCGATCGATCAACCCATACAATCCTTTCCTCGGCATGTGGGTAACCCTAACGCGAAAGGCCAGGTGGTACGAGGGTTCCCTTCATCCTGAGGAGGCTCTGAACCGTGAACAAGCCATCCGTTTCTATACCATCAATAATGCCTACATTCTTTTTCGGGACCATCAGATTGGATCTCTTGAGGCCGGTAAGCTGGCTGACTTTATCATTCTGGACCGAGACATTCTGACCTGCCCAGTGGATTCAATCAAGGACACGAAGGTTCTGAAAACTTATTTTGATGGGAAGCCCCTGTTGTAAAGGATCGTTTTTGCGCGCATCTGACGAGCAGGTTTTGCAAGAGCGAAGACCCTCACCCCCGGCCCCCTCCCAAAGGGCGAGGGAAGAGTAAATCTTTAGATTACTCCCTCTCCCATCGGGAGAGAGGTGGAAGCTTGGTACCCAAATTATGCACCTCAGTTTTGACAAATGCCTGGACTCAGCAGGCTCGGAAC
>CAZNBG010000399.1:0-3451 GCA_964570915.1 uncultured Nitrospira sp.
GCACCGCCTCGGCATCGGAACTCTGATCGCACGGCGCGGCTTCGGTCACGGCAGCAGCCTCGGCAGATTCCGCTGGGTCGTCGAGCGAACGATCGCATGGCTGCATCGCTTTCGCCGACTCCGCGTGCGATTCGATCGACGCGCCGACATCCACGAGGCTTTCCTATCGCTCGGTTGCGTGATGGTTTGCTGGAGGATTCTCAACCATGCGTTGTGTTAGGCGCTCTTACTTGTACCACGACGGGCTTGAGCATCAGAAATCGACTCCGCCCGCGGATCGGGTGTTGAAGAAAGGCATGAGCGTTGGAGGCTAGGGATCGTCGAAACCAGTTCCGACTGCGCAGAACGGCAACTTGCACTTGTCCTTTAGTTCTGGGCAGAGCGTGTTGACGACCCATGCTACGAACGTATTTGAATTCGGGCCAGGAAAATATGAGTAGTCGTCCTTATGTGGATAGCTCGAGATTTTTTCGTCAGTAAGAAGCGCGCAACATCCCGGTTCACCTCCGCCTTCCTCTCCGCAAGGACACTTGAGCGTTACTGTGCAAACTTTCCAAGAGGCAGGCCGCAAGTAGAACGGGAAGAACATGCTCCATTCCGTCTGCGTATCTTTCCACTGCTGCTCCTGATCTTCCTTTGGATCGAACATGTTCTTGTACAAGTGTTTCCCGAGTTTGACTGTCTGATCACCCGGCGATGGAAATGACTCGTCATGCCACACGTCATAACGAGAAAGCTTGTTGTCGCAGTGCTTCACAACGACCCAAGTATGACAAGGTGGTACTGGAGCAAGTCCCGAGTATTGGAGGTGAAGGAACAATGTAATTTGGCCAGCATATATTGAAATAGTACAGGTGCGAGGAGTGGCTGGACAATTGCAGTCGAGCGATCCGTCACCGCCGTCATCCGAAGCGTAATCGACCAAGTGGTCACACTGAGCTTTGTTGCTTCCAGGTACTGCGCCGTCAATCATGATTGGAGGACCGCCGTCATTTCCTCCTGCTCCTCCACCGCCTTTTCCAAGTCCGCCGCTGAATCCTCCACTCGCGAACGGGCCGGTTCCACCGATTCCGGCATCACCGAACGTACCGCCACCACCGAAGTCGCCACCGCCTGGGTAACCGAAACCAATAGCAGCGTACCCGCTGCCAGCATAGTGCCCGTCAAACGGGCCTGCGGTCGGTGGCCTTCCTTTTTCACCTCGTCTACCGAGAGCAGCGTTGCGCGATCCGGTACCAGAGCGCGGACGTGGTTGGCCACTGTTGCAGCTCGATCCCAAACAGCCCGCCTCGTTGTTTTCGCTCATGGACAGCCTCCAAACGTCATGGTGGCGCGGCAATCGCATCGAACCAAATTGGTGCGATCATCCTGAATAAGGCCGATGGATTTGGACCCGCTGGATTCTGAACGGTGCAGATAAATTTGTAGCGTACGAGTTCCTTGATCCCTATCCCTGTCAATGGTGACCACTCGTTGTAACCAAGTCCTGGACTCGTCAAAGTGATGGACGTGTTTACATCGATATTCGACCCCTTTCCCGTGTCGTTGCGGTTCTTTGTGAATACGAACACGTCAATCTTCGCAGAACTTGACGCCAGCAGCTCTGCTGCAGCAATCAGGTAATCGCCTCCCCTCACAGTCCAATCCGTAAGAATGGTGGTTCCTGTGCGTAGCAGGTAAACCGGAGCTTGAAGTACGGTTGCTCCTGCGGAGACCCTGCCACTACAAGCGCCACCGCAAGCGCAGTCCGATTTGCAACGTGGAGAGAGGTCGGCAGAGCATGCGTTCTCGACTACGTTGAGCCAAGGCATCTTCCGCCTGTTGTTCTCCTGGATTCGTTTCAGATCCTCGAAATGACGGCGAATCTCCTCATCGGTAGGTGGATCTGCACCGGGAGTGGCCGGTCCCTTCGGTCGTCCCCCGCCGTCGGCACCGCCAGGGGGCGCGCCTGTTGCGGGCCCGGGCCCTTTGCCACCGCCGGAAGTTGGGGGCGCGCCCGGACCACCTGTAGTTGGCCCCCCTGGCACGGGAGGGTCCTTACGTCCTCTTCAGGTGCACGGTGCGCCAGACAGTGGTGGAGGCTGTGGAAGCGGACAAGTGACCAACATGATGGCATGCAGCCCTTGATGTCAGACGATCGAATCGAACCAAACCGGCGCGAGCATCCGGAACAATACCCAGCCAGAGCTGACCACACCTGGGTCGAATTTGTATCGTACCATTTCGTTGATGCCGTTTGCTGCCGTGATCGTTCCAGAGTATCGACCAGCGGTACCGCCTGAAGAGCCGAACGTGCTTCCGGTCGCAGTGCCGTTTCCTGTGTTGTCGGACGCTCGCGTGAGGACGGTAACGGTGATGTTTGCAGTCGAGCCGGAGGACGCGACTAACTCGACGGTTCCGACCATGTTGTCACCCTGCCTTGGGAACCAAGGGCTGTAAACAATGCTCGATGCTGTACACATGAGAAGCTGGGCCTGAAACATCGTTGAGCCTCCTTTGCAGGAAAAGATCGCCGCGGCACTCCTTCACTGAACGGTGGTTGCGGGGCCGGGTAATCCACTTTGAAAAGTCCATCGGCGTACGATGCGGATGGGCGGTTGAGTCAAGTTCCAGTCGTTGCAGGCTTGTTGTTGACAGGGTTCATTACCTTGACGGCCAAAGGACTCAGGGATCGACTGCATCCTAAACAAGGTCCAGCTACTGTTGATCGTGGCGAACGACAGCTTCGGGCAGCTTTTCGTGTCGTCGCTCACGTGCCGTGCTTCCGCTTGGTCCTCGATGACGCCGAACGTTGGAACCATGTCTTCCTATCTCTAAAGACGCCGCCCACGCCCGAGTGGAAACCACTTTTTCGAATTTGTTGTTCTTCCCCGCGAACCGTTCAGCCGTGCCGAGATTCGCCAGCGCGCCTCGTCAATCTTCTTACGCACGGCCGTATGAGTAATGCCGAGCGTCCGAGCAGCGGATCGGATCGAAAGTCCCATCTCGACGACCAGTTCGACGGCTGCCTTCATCTGAGACGGTAAGGCCATCAGAGACCACCGCGCCAAGGCGACGTCTTCTGCAGCGCTGACCGCGACAGCAGGTTCCAGGGCACATTCATCGACGATCTCAGCGACATCCCAAATGCAGGGCTCGGTGGATTGGGGATCGTCGGGTTGTCGATCAGGGAGTGCCGGCAATCCGTTGCGCGCTGCCCGCGCACGCGCTCGTTGTGCATCCACAAGAATGCAGCGCACCGCAAGTCGAACTCTGGAGATGACGTACGGTAGTGCGAGGGAGCGGAGCGAGGACGCCGTACGGAAGAACCGGATCAGTGCATCCTGAAGCACATCATCCGAATCGCACCAAAGACATGAGCAGCGCATCTGCTCGCGAAACGCGCAGCGACGCGCAAGCGTTTCCAGCAACGGTCGTGGAGGCGGTGGTTCCAGTTACGCCACAGAGTCAC
>CAZNBG010000400.1:0-3447 GCA_964570915.1 uncultured Nitrospira sp.
TATCGATGACCCGCCGACCGTGTCCGAGCTCTCGGCTGGTCGACCCACTGATATCGATGAGGAAGGCCGCCGCCACATCGCGTTCTCTTTTTTCTCGACGGATGTACACGCGATCGTCGCCTTCCATTCCGGCCCGTTGTTCCCCCGTTCGTCGGACAACGGCATCGAGATCCACCTCGTCTCCGTCGTCTTGTCCCGTGACGCGGCGGAACGCGGGAGGACGCAACCCTTCAAAAAACCGGCGCAGCGACTTGACGATACTCCGATGGGCGGCCAACGTCGCCGTGACGAATTCGTCAGACCCGAAATCAGCGGGCCGTTCTACTATGCGACACCAATTCACCCGGTAGTCTTCAATCCGATAGTCCCACTCAGGGTAGAGGACAGCTTGATGCTCATGAACTGTTGTCTCCGGTATCGGCTGCGTATCGGCCTCACGCGTTAGGCATGCTTCCACAACCGACGGCAATGAACGCCCCTCGCCCAATAGTTCGCCGCTTCCGGACTTCCGTTCACCGCGCAGGACATCCTGGGGTACCGAACCGTCCGATTGTGCCGGAATCTCATGTTTCTGTTCGAACCGCTCCTGACTCCATGTGATGAACTCCGGATTCATTGAGCCACGATAGGCCAAATCGATGACCGCGCGGTATTGGTCGCTCGGCGGCTCCTGTTGTGCGTGCCCCGCCTCCTCATCTTTCGGCTCCTCACGCCGCTCTACATTGATCATCTCGATGCGGGCCGCAAGCAACTCTTCCATTCGAACATAGACCGCATCGACCACACGAACCGTTTCCTCCGCCGTGGCTGTGGCCTTCAGAACGGCCCGGCACATCTCCCAGAGGATAGAGACTTCTTCCTTGATGGCTTTTGGCACTGCGGAATCTTCTGCTTCACCTGTGGACAGTCGTAGGAGACAATCGACGACCAATTCCTTCGGGGTCACACCCTGAGCCGGATCCCGCGGGGTGACGGATTCCGCCGCCAATCGCGCCAAGTCACATCTGAGGCCCGGATACTCGGTCTGCAGCAAAAATTCGACGCGGGCATCTTCAAGCACCATCCAGAGGCTCTGCACGAGGGTCGAGTCCGGGTAGAGCCCAAACAGCGCGGCCAGCGTGTCGGGCCTCGCCTGATCGGACCGAGGGTACCGATATCGGACTGCTTCGATCACATCGGCCACGGAGTCGAGCTTGAGCCGATAGGTGCCGAACTCCACGTGCCCGGCTTCATGTGCGGCCATAACGAAATAGAGTCGCTCGTTCTCCGCAGCCGTCGGATACCGACGGAGCAGGACAGGGAGGGAGATGGTCCTCCCGTCGGCACTCACCGTCGCGCGGGACGGGGACACCAATGAATCCTGCAGCGCCATCACGGCCACGTCACTACCGCACAGTCCCTGGACGAACAATTTTATCCTTGGAGCGACCTGCCGGAACGGCACACCGCTCAGCGCTTGCTCGACCGAGGCCAATGCTTGCCGAGACTCCACGGCAAAATACGCGCGCGCTCCGTCCGGACTGTACGCCAGCACTTCCATCCCCGCCGTAAACCAACTGTCGAATCTCGACACTGCCTCAGGACCATCTCCGATCAGCGTGACGAGTTCCGAGGCACGACGGAGATACGCCAGTGTCGCCTCCGCGTGTTTCTCGGCAAGCAAGGAGCCATACTGCAACACCCTGATCTTCCATTCCATCGAAGGCACGGCTCGCAACACTCCGGGCGACTCCGCGAGCCAGGTCATCCCGGATTCTGGTGACTGCTCGGTCAACACGAGGCAGAGGGATACGACCTTCGCGCGGACAGGTGGTTCCTCAATGTCCGCGAGTATCGACGGGCTTGTCCTGAGAAATTCCATGGTCGCCACATAGTCCGGCTTCCCAAGACTGTTCGGCACAATCAATTTCATTCCCAGTGTTGCCCAGCTGCGAACGCTTTCGAACGGAAGAACAGAGGCTAGCTTGGAGATTTGGCTGATGAACTCAAGCCCGACCACCACATTGATGTCAGTCAGCTCAATGCCGATCTCGAGCCATGGTCGCAATTGATCTGGGTGAACGGCGGACAGAATCTCCGGAGCATGGCGAATGTATTCAAGCGCCACGTTGGCATCTTGCTCGGCGATTTCCAGACCGATCGTCAAGACCTCCGTGCGCAGATCGGCCCCCTCGATCAAGCTGAGGACCAAGGGGCTATCCTTGAAATATTTGAGCGCGGAGGCGCCCGATGTCTGCGCCAATGCCACTCCAAGATCAAGCCAGAGAAGGATATGCGAGAGTCCGGCGCGCCGATCGAGCTCAGGAAATGCCGCCATCGCCGCGCAGGCCGTTTTCTCGGACAGTTCTGTGAGTTCGTCGAGCAGGGTCAGGACCCGTGCTTCCGCATCCGATTGGCCCATAGCCCGGGCCAGGCGCGTAACGAGTGTTTGTGCACCCGTCGCACCCAGTTCGGGGACCAGCCGTCGTTGCAAGAGTTGTCGACTCGAAATTTCCGTCATGATCCGTCGCCTGCTTCGGCAGAAGTGATGGATTGTAAAGAAGCGAATTTACCTTGTAAACTAGCTCTTCTGCCCATCTAGGTTCAGAGGAGGATATTCATGGCCGAACCGACGCAGGAAAGTCTCGAGAAGATGCGGAAGTTCGTGAAAAGCTTCGCTGAAAAAAGCGGAACCGCGATGCATCCGAATACCGCCGTGACGGAAGCCGTCATCAAGGGATTGGCGTCTCACGTCGACGAACTCGGGAAACCGCTCTGCCCTTGTAACTTTTACAAAGACAAAGAGGCCGAAGCCAAGCTCCGCCGTTGGATCTGCGCCTGCGATGAAATGCAGATCTACAAGTACTGCCACTGTCTGCTATTCGTTCGCGAGGACGGGATGCCGATTACGGAGTATTTGCCGGAAGGCCACGAAGGTCGGGACGTGTATGGGGTGGTCACTGATCCGACCCCGGACAAAGGCCGGGCACTTAAACATAAGGCTGACTCCTCTCCAACCGTCCCGGATGAGTCCGCAACCGCGCCGGCTTCCACGACATGACGTGGCGTCGTATCCAGCTCGGGGGCTGTCTCGCATGGTTCTTCCTCATGGCGAGCTCGTATGTTCTCTCGGCACATGCGTTGGAGTCCGGCCCGTCGAACCCGCCCCCATTGAGTGAGAAAGAACTCCTCCCCTACAAACCCAAAGGTCGAGGCACGGCGACCGGCCAAGTGTTCTTAAGTGCACCCTCCGGAAAAGCCGTCACGCAGGCAGGGGTCCCGGTGTACTTGGTTCCGGTCATTCAATATACCCGCCATTGGTTCGACCGGAACGTCCGAACGAACACCTGCGCTTCAAGAGGTGACGCACCAACGACGGAATCCCCTGATCCTCCCATTCCGTTTGCCGATTGTCTCCGCACGGTCCTGACCCAGATGCTGACTGAAAAGCGGCTCGTTCCCTATCTA
>CAZNBG010000401.1:0-431 GCA_964570915.1 uncultured Nitrospira sp.
AAACAAACGTAATCGCCGTAATCCATCCGGCAGAATAAGATAGTGTTGGAGTAAACGACTCCGCGCTGAGGTCCGACACCAGGCTATAGGTGTGGAAATATTTCTTCAGCAACGACCGCACGGCCCCCATCAACCCCATGATCCAGGTGGACGTGAACGCCAGAAAAATCAACACAAATTGAGATGCGAAATCGATCTTCCCCCAAAGAATCGTGCCCTGCTTGATCGTTCGGTTATACAAGACGTAGTTGACGACCGTCACAAAGACCAACGTCAAGATCGCCGAAAGTTTGGCCGGCATCGACGACAGATAGTCCCACCCTTCCGGCAGTTTCATATCATCGGGCATATCGGTGCCGGTGGCCACAAACCCGGCGGGAGTGAGCCAGACCGACTGACTGATGAGGATTGGTAAAAAACCCGACTTAATG
>CAZNBG010000401.1:441-3444 GCA_964570915.1 uncultured Nitrospira sp.
GGGGGCCAGCACGATCCCCTTATATGCATGGTATAAAGACCGACTTTGAGAACGGTCAGGGCGGAGACAGTCTTGGGAACGAACCGACCCAATAAGAATGGCGACAATGCCAAGGGCAGGAGGAATGCCAACGACATCGGATCGGGAATCCAATAATTATTCATCACCCACATCGTCACGGGGAGTAACACCACCAGGACAATGGGGGCGAGAATAGTGATCCGAACATTTTCGGCTCCTTCAATTCGTTTGACGCTGAGCCAACTATAATAGTTGATGCCCAGGAACAGAAGTCCAATCATCACTCCCTGCATTTCAAAGAACATGGAGAGCTGATCGGCCATCATGTACGGACAGAACGAAAAATCGTAATCACACATTTCATACGCCAGCAAGAGCCCTGTAAATGGCTGCAAGAGCGACCCACCCACCGCAATCCAGATGGCGGCAAATCCCATCCAATCGTAGTAGGCTCTCTCCTCCTGCGTCTTCGCGCCCATATACATATAGGCGGCGATCAAACCGGCAATGAATCCGCCAAACGCCACATTCCCGTCGATCCGATGGAGACTCAGGGGAAACCAACTTTGATTGGCAATCTTATCCCATAAGGTTGCGGCGGCGATGAAATCCTGCGGCGAGACCCCTTCGGCCTTTGGCGGTGTATTCATGAACGAGGTTGGGCCGTTGATGACGAACAGGATGAGCAGACACACGAGGTTCAGGAGCACACCAAGGGCGATATGCCGTCCTTTCTTCTCACCTTTCCAGACATCCCATGTGTACAAGTAGGCATACATCAAGATGGTCTCGGCGATAAACAAGGCCGGATACAGAACTGCGAAGACCATATAGAACTGATTGATGAACGAGGTGGTGAATTGAGGATAGGCCGCGAGCAAGACGAAGATAAAGAGGCCACCCGTCACAGCCGTCATGCTGAAGAGAATGACCGTGACCTTCGTGATCTCTCTGGCCAGACGATCGTAGCGAGGGTCTTGCTTCCGATACCCCAGCCACTCCGCGATGACGACGAAGATTGGCGCGCCGAGGATAAACGCGGCGAAGAGGATATGGAGTTGTGCGACGATCCATACCGCCGTTCGATTGCCCGTGTACGGGAACTCTACCGCAGACGCCGCAGCCTCCTGAGCGTGGACGATTGGTGCACCGAACACAGAGAGCCCAAGCAATACAACGAGAGCCAAGAGACTGCTCGATAGTTTTTTCACGGTGTCTCGATGCCCCCTACTTTAAGAGCCCAGTCAAGGATCTTGGTCTTACCCTTCCAGCCAAACAAACACGTTGAAGAACTGAAATCTTGGACGGCATCCGGCAAAAATATTCGGTGCATTGTGCCTCAAAAAGGCTCGGGATAGTATCCTAGTTTTTCCAGTTTTATTTATCGGGGTGTTCCCCAGCTAACATCTAAAAAGGACCTGAATCTGACTAGCCCAAGCAGAAGACCTCCCGCTATTTCGTACCGGCATCGACCCACTGCTTCTTCTCTTCGCTCCAGGCTTTCCCCGGCAACGCAAAATTCCGCTCATAGAGCACGAGCTTCCACCGGTCTTCATCCGAGAGCTTGCTCTTCCAGCCTTTCATCTTGGTGTTCGGCACACCTTCGGCAATACGCCAAAACCACACGGAGTCCGAATAGAGCTTCATACGCTCGAGTTTCCGGAAATCTGTGGCACCCGCCTTGACCGGTTTTCCATCCTTCCCATGACAGCTGGCACAATTGACGTCGGGATTTGTCTCCCCGACGAAGAGCTTGCGCCCCTCTTCCAGCTTTTGGGCATCTCCCCACCAGTCAGACGGCATATGCTTATCGGCATATTCAGCCGGAGCCGGAGGTGGCGGTACAATCGGTCCTTCTGCGCCTTCTTCCCCACCACTGCAACCGATCAGCAACCCCATACCCAGGATCGCCGCAACACGAAACGAGCCCCAATTCATTGCCATGACGACGATTCATTCCCTAACGAGCACACGTGGCCACATGGGGATGGAACGCGGCCTCCAATAAAAAAACGCTTCTGCCGAGGTGTTCGCACCTCCAACAAAAGCGTTCCAGTTACACCCATCTCAATAACGCTGTACACCGGTCCTCGCCCATCCATCCACCGATTCGTCGAGGGACCCCGCAGCCCCCAAAGAACCGTCAACGGCGATTACGTTTTTCTTTTTCCCTGCGATTTCCCCTTGCCCCGTTCTTGCCTCCGCTGAGAACGGACAAGTCTCATACCGATAAGACCGCTAGCTGCTGCGACCATCGCCCCACCACCCCACCACAGCCAAACAGGAGGACCACTCGCATCACAGCCGCCGCCGAAATCAACCCGGACTTTTCGCTCACTTTCAAGATCTTTGGGATCAAATTCAATTTTGAGATTTTTCTGTTCGCCCTTCGCCTCTACCAGAAGGGGATCGCCAAGATTGTCGTTGTGCAGATGAAACATCGCTTTGTAGTAGCCATCTCCATCCGTCCTCACAACCTGACCATATGAAACTCTGGTGTCTTTGACCAGAACGTCCGTGTTCGACACCCCCTTGCCATCTG
Source organism: uncultured Nitrospira sp. (assembly GCA_964570915.1). GTDB lineage: Bacteria > Nitrospirota > Nitrospiria > Nitrospirales > Nitrospiraceae > Nitrospira_D. Next base: position 3,005 of record CAZNBG010000401.1, read on the forward strand.
TGCCACACACATACCCTTCAACCATGAAACGGTGATCCGCTTCGTGGGTGGCGGGAACCACAGGTGGGAATGCAGCGTTCAGTGCGAGGCAGCACGCAAAGACAAACCGTCCAACCGGACTTCGCCTGCCAAGCTTCGAACTCGATTGCTGACTCGTCGCTCGCTCCTTACGAGGAAATGCACGCTGCACGACCGCGAGCGCGCTACATTCGGGCAGGCGTTTCTAGCACAGCGCAAAATCTTTGTCAACGAAACAGCTGGCTTTTTTGCGAATGCAGAAAGGCCGTTCCCGGCCTTGGCGGTCTGAGAATCGGCAGGACAAAAAAAAGCCCTAAAGGTTGCCCTGTGTGCGCGCGGCCGCCCCAATTTTTGCGGCTTCGGGTTGGACCCTGGACCCTTTTTTCGACCACCCAGTCCCCCCGGAACTTCCGTTCGCCCGT
>CAZNBG010000402.1:0-3441 GCA_964570915.1 uncultured Nitrospira sp.
GATAAACGCTCCGAAGACCGAGACGCAGCCGGCGATGAACGAGGCCGTCCCCAGGCGTACGGCGTTCTTCATGCCGATCGACTGGATTGCCGAAACGAGGAAAGCAACGAGCCCGATCCAAATAAGGGCGCGCCCAACGACGCCAGCCGTCAACGCGAGATTCGATGCCTCGGGCGGTAGATTCAGCCCTGACAGATCATTCATTTAAAGCGATGCCTTGCTCGCCTCATACTTCGACGGACACTTGACCAACAGCTGATCGCTTTCGAGCTTTCCATCCTTGAAGTTTCCGACCGCAACTACCTTTGTCGAGTCCCCAAGGTTTGAGACCGGCTGGCCCTTGTAAACGACAGGCAATGTTTGGCCATCGGCATCCACAATCGTGAACCGGATTTCGCCGTGCGATATGTCGTTCGTCAAAGTTCCCTTCGCGATCTGGCCTGCGATGTGGAGACCGCTGCCTCCGTCCGCCTTTGCCTGTTTCACCGTGACGTATGGGCTGGCGTTACGCACAAAAATCAGCATGAGTGCGGCCATTGCCGTCACTCCGAGCACACCAGAAACGATCGCGCCCCTCTTCTGCATCACACTCTATTTTGGTTCAGTTGAACCGCTATTTACTACGCAATTCCCGCCTTGCACCTCGCCCCGAAGGGCCTCGGGCTCAAAATAGTCTAAAATTGCGTTGACTATCTCTAGTGTTTCCTATGCGAGTCCTCCGTACCATCATCGTTTCCCTTGTCGCCTTCGTCGGCGCCACGTTCGCGTCGGCGCAGGAATATCCCCAGGGGAATGGCACGATCCATTTCGAGTCGAAGCTCGGGAGCGTTAAAATTTACAACGGGACGGGAAACGTGGAGTTCAGCTTCAAGGGCACTGTGCTCGTCAACGGTCTCACGGGCGATGCGACCATCACGGGAAACGTGAAGAAAGAGTACGAGGCCAGGGACAAGAAGGCTTATTTCGGATCAGGGAAGATCAAGGTAACTGGAACTTGGAAGACCATCCAGTGGTTTGGCTCCGATATCACCGGCGTGTGGGTCGGGCATGGCGGAATCTTCTTTTACGGAGAGTACGACAAAGACCTCCAAACCGGCTTCTTCTGGTTTGATAACGACGTCGCCAACAAGCAGCCCTGGAGGACGGGCGGCTTCCAGCAGCTTGTGCCTCCGTACAAGCTCAAGAACAACACTCCCGTTTTGCGCGGTCAAAAAACCGGCGGATAACCGGGTTGCTCACCAAGACGTTCATCCACGTTCCTGGAGTCGGGCCGAACACGGAACGGTCTCTCTGGAGCCAGGGTTGCGCCGATTGGGATGAGTTTCTGAGCTCTGGCGCGCGGTATTCGATTGGAAGCGCCAGCCGTAAGGCGGCAAGACATGAAATCGTCCGCTCCCGCGACAGTCTGGACTCCGGACACTATCAATATTTCCGTAGCGCATTGAAGGCTCGAGACTCTTGGCGCGCTTTCGAAGCTTTTCGACATTCCTGCGTGTATCTCGACATCGAAACCGATGGCACATCGGGCCCCGAATCGCTAACCTGCATCGGCATGTTCGATGGATCTGAGTTCGTCTGCTTGCTTAAGGGAGACGACATCGAATCGTTTCGCGATCGCATTTCGCGGTACTCGATGATTGTCACCTTCTTCGGAACTGGCTTTGACCTCCCTGTTCTCGATCGCCGCTTTCCCGGGCTGCAGCTCGACCAGATTCATTTCGACCTTTGTCCAGCTCTGCGGTCTCTCGGCTACCGCGGGGGACTGAAAGCCATCGAACGGGGGCTGGGAATCAAAAGGAGCCCCGAAACTGAGGGCTTGTCCGGCTACGACGCGGTTCGCCTCTGGAGGGAATATATGCGTGGCAACGAGCGGGCATTGGACCTGCTCGTCCGCTACAACCGGGAGGACACTGTAAACCTCGAACCCCTTGCCGAAATCGCGTTCCGGCAGCTGCGCGATTTAACCTTGGCGCCAACTCCGCAGCCCCTTCGCCAGCGCGTCCACGCGCCGAGACCGTTCTTTTGAGTCTTACTTGGCCAGGTGTTCGATCATCTCCATCTGCATCTGCTGAATCTCCAGCAGGTGTTTCCACTGGTCGTTTAGCAGCTTGTCGATCTTGTCGTTAATCGCTTGAATCTCGAGTTCCGCCTTGAGGTTCGTCTTGTAATCGTTCTCGCTTCGCATGCGATCCTTGGCCTCTTGCCGGTTCTGACTCATCATGATCACCGGCGCCTGAATGGCCGCCAAACAAGAGAGCACCAGGTTCAAGAAGATGTAAGGAAATGGATCGAAGGGCTTTGCCAAGAACAGCGTCGTGTTCACACCCATCCACACCGCGAGGATGACTCCGAAAATGATAATGAAAGTCCAGCTCCCTCCGAACGCGGCAACCTTGTCCGCGATGCGTTCTCCCCGAGTTGTCTTTGCGTCGAACTCTTTGTCGATGTTCTTCGTAAGGGCCTCCTGATGAAGAAGGCTTTCCGTAACCTCCTTTTTCAGCTGGGCCAAGGCGGCAACTTCATCCGATGCGATTCCCTCCGCGTACTTGATCCTCGCACGGTTGAGTTCGTCGATGGAGATATAGCCGTTTACGTCTAGGGTGGGGCACTCCTCTTTCAGACAGGGAATAATCGGATCTCTGACCAGATCCACCGGCACCGCCGATGCAAGCGGGATTTCCTTCCCCGAAATCTGGCTCTTCACCTTCATCGTGCTCTGACGCTCATGTGACATATCCCTAGAGACGCAGACGCGGCGCCGAGTGTAATTAAGAGAAAGATGAATGTCGCTGATCAGCCTGCCCTATATCGATGGTCCGAAGTCGAAGTCGACAACCCCATTCCCCTTCTGAGCCGCCGAAAGGTGCTTGGCGACAAGACCCTGGTCGCCCGCGTAAACCTCGCCAAGGGATGTCTCGTCGCGACTCACACCCATGACAGCGAACAGGTCGCCGTCGTCCTTTCCGGCAAAGTCCGCTGGTTTGTCGGCCCCGAGGGTGACACGCGCGATCTGGTTATGCAAGAAGGTGAGGTGCTCGTCATTCCGTCCAATTCCCCCCACGGCATCGAGGCGCTGGAAGATGCCGAAATCATCGACATCCTAAGCCCGCCAGGGCTGATGGGGATAGATCACCAGGGCGCAGGCGCCCACTGAGCGCATGCATTTGGAATTGCGCCGAACGGAACAATAATCGCTAGCGTATAGTCCGTGTAGAAGATAAAGAAAAGGCATGGACGCGACTTTATCTATCACTCCGCAGGAGGATAGACGCAAAATGCTTAAGAAACTATGCCTGGCCGCTATCGCACTGACGATGGTGGCAACGGCGGGAGCCCAATCCCAGCAGCCTACAAAAGAGGCCCCTACCGCCGGTATCGACAAGACTTGGAAGGATGGCCTCAGCGGTAACGACATCGCCTTGGTCAATCGTGTCGCCCGAA
>CAZNBG010000403.1:0-3441 GCA_964570915.1 uncultured Nitrospira sp.
ATGGTCGGTTTTGCGATGGTATTGGCTGAATGTATTTGTGGCAACTTAAAAATGTTTTCGTGACAGTTGGGTTTTCCCAAGAGGAAAGAACCTGAATCACGGGCGACTCAACGGATCGCTTTCAGGGGAAATGTCAGATGGCAATTTATGGACATTTACGATACGATTCCCTACTCCGAATATTCATTTCTTTCGGAAAGCAGATTACATTGCCAAACGGCTTCCGTCCTACAGAAGCCCATGGATTGATTGGATCCATAATGTCGTAGTCGCATTTTCTCAGAAGATCGATCACCTCCATCGAGGACGCTCCATTCTTGGTTAAGAGAAAATCGGACAACTCTGAAAGAATGACAGGTCTGCACGTGCTCAGCACTTTTTTCGATCCAGAGAAGACCACATGTTCACTTCCTTCAACATCCACTTTTATGAAACCGGGATCAAGATGAAAGCGGTCCACCAGATCATCAATGGTGATACTGTCTACCTCTTCCGATATATGCGGTTCTTTCACAATTGACGGATGCTCCATCACGCCGAGACTTGAGTATTCTTCTTTTCCAGGAATCACCTGCATGGTGACCTTCGCCGTCTTGTCTGCAACCACTCCCTCAAATACGAGGACCTTGTCTTCTACTTGATTCAATGCGATGTTCTTGCGGAGATGCATTAACGCATTTTTTGTTGGCTCAACCGCCAATACTCGCCGGCCCTGGATATTTTTTGCGAACATGACGGTATAAAATCCAACGTTGGCCCCGATATCCAGGACATCTCTGTTATCGACGAGGTACTTCCTGCAGTAACGGACGAGGTCGGGTTCATAATGCCCGTCGATAACGATTCTTTTAAATATATCGCTTCGACGATCAATCGAGAATATTCCCTGAAATTCCTTAACAGCACAATGTGGGTCTGAAACTAGAATGTGGCGCAGGTTTGTAACGATCTTTTGCTTCTCGGCTCGCCTTTTTTGATAGGCATTGGCTCGTAAACGTTGCACAGGGGACAACACCATTCTGATAAAAGCAGATTTTAAAGAGAGTCTTGCTGCTGTCTGCGGTTTCATAACTCCTCTAACACTCTCCGAACGCGATTCAGGTAGCCACGTGTGGGAAGAGCCAATATGTCCATGGACTATTCTGCGGGAAGCTGTGGAAAGAGAGCTCTAGACTGATATCGCCCTTGCCATTCTATACTCTCACCTTCCAGCAAGCGTAATCGGAATTGCCATCGACATCGTTCACTTGACTCATCAAGGTTGCGAGTAGATTGTCATTGAACGGTGGATTCATTCCTCAATCGGAGTCTCTCAATAATGCCGGTTTCTGAAAAGCATCATACAATGATTCTACGAGATGGTATTGACGCACTGGAACTATGGCAACTTAAAACCGCTTTGCTACAGCAAGGCTTGAGCCACGTGTAAGATTTTAAACCGCGTGATGAATCAGTAGATTGGGGGAATGATCTGGGGTGTAGTCTTGCGTAAACAGAGGCAGGCCCATACAGATGCGTTCGAATAGGAACCGACGGAGACGCGTGAACTATTTAGCACTAAACTTCGCTACTCGAGCTTTGGATCACCACATCGAATCAGGAGGCCAGACTTGATTGACCGATGACGGCTTTGCAAAGCACAAACGATAATTTACTCATCGCGGAGCACCCACTCCAAGCCCTCGACGATCCGCTCCGCCGCCTTGCCGTCCCATTTTGGCGGAATGGCCCCTTTCTTCCACTGTCCGGCCATCAATCGAGCCAGGGCAGGCGCGAGTTTACTTGGATCGGTTCCGATGAGTTCGTTTGTCCCAATCGTGATGGTTTCAGGACGCTCGGTGTTGTCACGAAGCGTCAGGCACGGCACCCCGAGTACCGTTGTTTCTTCGGTGATCCCACCGGAATCGGTAATGACGCCTTTGGCATGTTTCACCAAGTAGTTGAATTCCAGGTAGCCGAGCGGATCGACATAATGCAGCTGCGGGATTTTGTCGTCGAGTTCTCGAAGGCTCTTGGCCGTTCGAGGATGGACCGGAAATACCACGGGTAATCCTTTCGTGCCTTCGGCAATGGCGCGGAGGAGAGAGACCAGCTGCTGCTCTCCATCAACGTTGGCCGGCCGATGAAGCGTGACGACAAACAACTGCCCCGGCTCAAGCTTAAGTGCGTGCCAACAGGCAGGAGGTCGCAATCGCGGGAAGTGCTTGAGCAATGTATCGATCATCGTATTACCGACGAAAACGATTCGATCGTCGGTCACACCAGCATGCCTGAGGTTTGTGTTGGCGGTTTCACTCGTCGTAAAAAACCAATTGGTGATCGAGTCGGTCACCACTCGGTTGATTTCCTCGGGCATTGTCCAATCCCCTGATCGAATACCACCTTCGACATGGGCCACCGGCACCCCAAGTTTGCGCGCTGCGATCGAGCAGGCCATGGTGGACGTCACATCTCCGACGACCAGACAGAGGTCACTCTTTTCCTTGAGGAGAACCTTTTCATATCCGACCATGATCCCGGCAGTTTGTTCGGCATGCGAGCCCGATCCTACTTCGAGATTGATATCCGGATCCGGAATTCCCAGTTCTTCGAAGAAACTGCCGGACATGGCACGATCATAATGCTGGCCCGTATGGATCAACCGGTACCGGAGATGACCGCCGCGGTGCTCAGCCGCCTTCAGCGCTTCGATGATCGGCGCGATTTTCATAAAATTTGGCCGTGCTCCGGCGATGATATCGATAGACTTCACTGTTTCACCTCAACTCAGACCTGCTTCATATCGATCTATCCTGGGCGCTTCTGTGATGGTATTGACTCCACGTGCACGTGGCAACTGAATACCGATTTTGACAGCACCCGCACCCCATGGGGATGGATGAGACCGTTGTGATGCCCCGTTGGATTATGCGAGTCGGATCATGAGTTGTCCAGTGCGGGCGGAGGCAAACGTGTATCCCTGTGTTGCAATAGGAACGGAGCAGAACGGCCGGAAGCAGCTAGAAGTGCACTTCGCGGATCGACTCGCGGTTGGCTCGAAACCATTGGACGGTGTTCTTTAACCCGTCGCGCAGGCTGTGTCGCGCTTGAAACCCGAAGAGCTGCTTGGCCCGGCTCACGTCGAGACACCGCCTCGGCTGGCCATTCGGTTTGGTGGTATCCCATTGAATCTGACCGGAGAATCCCACCTCGGCGGCAATCATCCTAGCCAGATCACGAATGGCAACCTCTTCTCCGGTTCCCAAATTGATGGGCAGATCACCCTGATAGTGTTCCGCTGCAAGAAGGATCCCCTCAGCCGCATCCTCAACATATAAAAACTCTCGCGTGGGCGATCCATCTCCCCAGAGGGTAATCGACGTGTGTCCGGCATCTTTCGCCGTCGCACATTTCCGCACGAGCGCCGGGATGACGTGAGAGGTTTCCAGATCGAAGTTATCA
>CAZNBG010000404.1:0-3427 GCA_964570915.1 uncultured Nitrospira sp.
AGCAGACGGCGGGCTCCTCTGGTTTTCCCATGCGCGATGAAGAGAGTGCCATTGGACCTTTTGGATGCAACAAAGTCCGGACCATCCGATATCGATCCCAGGTCGTGTATAACCTATCTACTAAGGTTGTTGCTATTCAGACCAACTTCAATAGGAAGTACCGGGTATGAATCAAAATAGATCCAGACTGAATCCAATTGGATTCTTCACCTGAATTGACCGCATCACGTCAACAGATACCTGCCGCAGCTATTTCGCATTGTTCCGAATGGAATTAAGGTCCCAGTCGGCCACGCCATTCAGGCCGACTTGCCTGAGCAAAGCGGCACGCATCCGCCGAAGTGACGCGTCTCCAGGATTCTTCGTAATCAGCGAGCAGAGACAGTCCATTGCGTCGTACCAGAGCCCGATCGTGGCATTGGTGCGCACACTTTCACGATCGCAGGTCATATTCGGGGAGGCGATGGTCAGACATTCGCTGAACTCACATCGCTCGATCATGCCTCCTGCGACGATATCTTGAGAATGGGAGTCTGAATCTCGCCTGGCCGAGACGAACCATCGATACTGGACATTGGGCTCAAGCGCGAGCCCCAAAGCCTTGAGGTCGATGGATTGAACCCCTGCATCGGCGGGAGTGGGCAACGGACCTTCATAGACCGGAAGAATTTTCTGAGTGTCGTTGAGCGTGAATCGTAGAGGGTAGGTCGTCGGTTTGGACAGATACCAACTCAACGTCGGCGTCTGTTTGATGGTCAGACCGACGTGGTCCGGCACCAATGCGACGATTTCCGGCTCATTACCCTCCGTTCCCCGCAACGCTCCCCCGACACGCGCGCGAGGAGTCAATTTCTTGGGCGGAGTATACGTGGGAAGCTGCAGCTCGTCCTGCTGATCGGCCTTTAGGGCAGCCGATTTGTCCGCGCCGGTGACGATCGTTTGCAGTCCAGTGACGATCAGGACAAGGCTCAATCCTGCGATTGGTAAGCAACTCGTGGCGAATCGCATGGACGCTCCTTTCATAGCCAATTGTTCAACAAAAGAAATGGCGACCAGTACGCCGGATGGTCATAGACTCGGTCGTTCAAAAGTTTCATCTGTGCACGCTGGAGCGCGACGGCTTTCGACAGAGATGGATTACGCAGTTGCCGATAAAATTCGGAGATCAGCGTTGCCGACGCTTCGTCGTTGATGAACCATAACGTGGCCAACGCGCTTCGGGCTCCGGCCTTCAGGGCGATGCCGGCAAGACCAAGTGCGGCGCGATCGTCACCGACGCCTGTCTGGCAGGCGCTCAAGGTCAGTAGTTCGAGTGGCTCTTGCCGGAACCGGAACAGGCCGACCAGTTGATCAAGCCTTTGCATCGTCAATTTCCCATCGAACGTCAAGAGGAACGAATCGTTCACGTCGGTCGAAAACTTGCCATGTGTCGCGATATGTAAGACTCCGTACCGTCCGTCACGCAATTCCCGTTCCAACCTCGGAACCTGAAAGGCGTTGTTCATGAGTTGATCGCTCCTGTAGAGCTGCTCGATCGAGGCGACTTCCTCCTCAACGTAGGGAAGGGCCGGAAATCCTTGTACGGATTTCGTCAGGCCGGCTGCGAGAAATCGCAACTTGTCGCGGTTCAGCGGTTGTGGATCGGTCAAAGTAATGCCGGGAGTCATGGCAAGGGCGAACTTATTGATCAGGAAAGACGACCCGTCATGGAGTGCAGCCAGCGGAATTGTCCGCAGGGAACCGTCCGGCACAAATACCAACGTGGTGATCACTGAATTAATAAGATCCGGTTCTAACGGACGTACGAGCCAGTCGTATAGCTGCTGTGCGTGAGGCAGATATTCCCGCGTGGTCCGCTTTTCCACCATTCGGCGGAATGCCCGAATCTCCTCGGTCAGCCGGTCGGCCGTCACGGGCACTGAGATACGCTTGGGTCCGGAGGGTAGGCTTAGGAGTAGTTCCAGACGGGACGTAAACATAATGGGATAGACGACGGCGGTGTTCGGAGACAACTGATCGAACGTCGTCACTCTCGAACGGGCTGCATCGACACAGTCGTCCTTAAAGTAGTCTCGCAGCTCGGCTGTTTTGTACGCCTCAATCGCATCTCGAGCTGCAAGGAGATACCCCTCGGCAGCGTTGCGCCCATCCGTGAGCGATGCTCGCTGGAGCAAGAGGTCGGCCAGTTCGAAGAACATCGATTTAATGGAATCCTGCCCAGCAATAGGATCCTCGGAAGAGGTTTGTGCCACCTCCACGCGAATCGGTTGCAGCGTGGATGCCGCTTGCCGGTATGAGGCGATGGCGTGATCCAATTCCCCAATAGCGGCCAGTTGCCGCCCCAGCTGCCATTGCCACCGGTAGAGGGACTCTGGCGCATCCGCCGATTGTGCTGTGAACAACGCCTGCCTCGTGAGTCGTAGCGCTTCGTCCAAGCGAGATTCTGTCTCGTAGACATGCCCGAGATATCCAAGGGCATAGGACAGGGTTCTCCGGTCGCCCAGCTTCTGCGTGACCGAGGCTGCTTCCTGAAGCATTCCCGCAGCCCTTAACAAGAGGGAATCATGCATCTGCGGCAGCTGAGAAGCGAGACGCTGGTAAACCAACGCCATACCGATCAATCCGAGAGATTTGTTCCGAGAGGGTGCGACGTCCTTCACATGATCGAGCGCAGCGTCGAGAGCCATGCGGCTATTGACTGGTTGGTTCAAACGCAGGAGGGCCCGCGCAGCATTGGTGCGGGCGGTGGTAGAGAGCAGCGGCAAGTTGGCCTTGTGTGCGAAGCTCACGCTTTCATCGAACGCATCTAGCGCTTCCCGGTCTTGCTGCTTCAACACGAACAGGATGCCGAGATCGTTCAGCAGAGCGGCCAGGAGCGGCGGAGCGTCGAGCTGTCGTGCCAAAGCCATCGCTTGATGGAGATATTCTGATGCTTCAGCAAGCTGCCGCAGGGTCAGGTACGTGCGTCCCAGATGGCCGAGGACGGTAGCCTCAGCGAGAGGATTGCCACCCTGGTGGGCGAGCGCAAGAGCCAGTTCCAATGACTGGAGCGCTGGTTTCGATTGTCCCAATGCCATCGAAGCCTGAGCAGAGAGGATGAGTGCTTCGACGTGCGCCGGACTGTTCCCGATACGTTGATAGGCATCCGCAGCCTGTTTCCAATGGGACAAGGCCTCGCCGAAGGCTCCTCGCTCAAAATATTGCCCGCCTTCCTCCATCAATGAATCGCCGGGAGATGACGTTTGATGCGATTCTGATCGTATGGCGGAGAAAAGCAGAACCATGACGAAGAATAGAAAACAGATTCCACGGAAAGCAAAACGAATGGTCGGTCGAACACGTACTGGCATCTTGTGGTGCATCCTTAGAACGCCTGAACTACCGCTTGGAAGTGAATGCCTTGGGCTTGGAAGTTGGCGGATGGGTT
>CAZNBG010000405.1:0-3411 GCA_964570915.1 uncultured Nitrospira sp.
AAAGGCCTCCCGCACAATAAAATAGCTTGAGCTTCGTATGGCTGACGCGGGGAAATCTGTGCAGAATGACCCGACCGTCACCCCTGGTTTCGTAGTCAGGCGCTTCCCAAGGCTCGTCTCGCAGAATAGGCGCAGGGTGTCCGTCTGCGTGTAGAAACGGTACTCAGTCTTGGATGTGGCATCCCTCTCCCAAAGTCGTGCGATTGCCAATAGTGAGGCCGCATCGGCGCGATTCTGCTTGCGCCTTCCCGGTCGTAGTTTCTCCAGCCCTTTCAACACGTCCTCAAAGCTGGGACCCAGACTTGCAATTTCGTCTTCGGACTCGCCCAAGTCGCTATCGAGATCAAGTTGCTTGCCAAGGAGGTTCTCCCTATGAAACTGGTGCGCTGCAAGTTCTGCCTCTATAATCGCGAACTCTACCATTCCCAGATTATCGACAATCGCACCGATTGCGTGCTCGTCCGGCGCATCCATCTTCGCGAGCAATCTCAGGAGGGCATCTAGTCGAGCGGTCGCGGGCCGTTCGCATGCTAGGCCAAACTCCTTGGAAATTCTGTCGCCTTGGTTCCCAAGAAACGCGCGAACGCCCCCCGCTTTCTCTATGCCGCGCAAGACGCCCTGAAGTTCAAGGAGATGCGGAATGGTAAGGCGGACATGTGGTAGCTGCCCTTGAAGCCAGAGTAACCTTACGACGCTCCGGGTAAGAGGCGCCCGTCGATTAACATCATCTTCCACCTTCTCACGTGCGAAAAAGCCACCAGCAACGAGATCCGCATCCACGAAGAATACAACGTTGGTCCCGGCGCGCTCAAGCTCCGAATCATGGAGCGCGGCTCGTATTGCCAAGGCAAGGCGATCAGGCGCTTCAGGTATGAATGGCATACGCAAGCCTAGCAGCGGAGTCGGACAATCTGTTGGCGAAGCTCGGCGGTTATTAAGGAGTGGCGAGATGTTCCGCATTCGGCGGCAGACGGGAAAGCGACAGAGTCCTCTGACAGATCGTCTGAAAGTATTAAACCAAAGGCCGTATCGGACAGCATGTCGAGTACGGGAGGAGAAAGAAGATCTGAGGTTTTGTCATCTTCGGCACGCGGGATGGTTCTTGTATAGTTTCGCTCTAGCCACGCCATGAATCTTTTCTGGAATAATGGCAAGATGTCGAGGGAATATCGGAGCATCCCGAGTGTCAGCAGGGCAAGAGAGAGCGCGCACCAAGTAAGCGAGCGATCTACAATAGAGATTACCAAGCCGGCGATTGCCCCACCTAGCGCTGCCGGACCAAGACTAGACCGCGTCATGCGTGTCATCGTCTGAATCTCCTTGCATAGTACCAGGACAGTTGCACCCCTAGGAAAAAGCGGTATGCGATCATGACTATGACGCTGAAGACAAGCATGCGGGGTGCAATCATGACGAGCCACGGAGGCAGAAAGGGCGCGTTCGGCCAAGTGCGATAGATGACGAACGCAACCAGTGTCGCTGCACCAATAATTAGGGGGACAAGAATCAGCATGGCAAGTAACGACAGGCTGCTCAGAAGGGCAGCGACCGGAGCGCGGAGAAGCGATGTAAGCGTCAGAAAAGCCGCATTTAAGCTATGACCGTTATCCCTTTCGTGTTCTTTAGCCTCAGCCTCGGCCTCACCTTCGAGCGCAAGCAAGCTGAGCGACCATCGTGATTCCTCGTCGGAAACTGAGCAGAAGCGCTGCCTCTCGTGGGCCATTTCATGTGCCATTACCATACAATGAACGCTTTCCGGTTCGCGCGAAAGCACATCGAGCCGCATCCCCAGAAAGTCGAATTTGTGAGCCGCCGGATGTTCCGGAGGCCCGCCGGACCACCCAAGCGGTCCAAACTCATAGCTCCGGTAGTTCCGATCGGTCCGAACTGAGAAGATGCATGGATCCCCTTCAACCGCGGGGCACGAGTACCTATCAAAAGAAAGGCCGCCGCATCGGGTCGTGGACCAGGACCTGCTGAGGGACTGAATCTTCTCACTATACTCTTCGGTTATTCGCGTAGGCTCCTTGGCGAATACACCGAGACAACCGCCTAGAAAATGGTGGATGATGCTATTCAGCATTTGTTGCTGCTGTCCTCCGCCATCGCGCACTTCGGAAAAGCCCGCGGCCGATCTGGGCACGAGTTCTCGGACGAACGACCTCGACCAAGAGCATTGTCCTGGTTGCAACCCACGTGTCAAGGGGCTCGCATCGGTTGCGACGCGCCAATCCGGCTGTGGGTATACAAAAGCCGTTCGCATAATTGTGGGCCCTTGCGCGTTTCAGCCAATGGGCTCGTCGTTTGCCATGCGTCCCGCGATAAGTTCGGCTGTTGTCCGGCCCCGTGAGCGTGACCTCGCTGCCTTCGTTACGATGTTCACGTAGGCTCGGAACCCCGGCGATTATAGACGCGCAATCGAGACCACCAACGTCCAGCCGCGCACGCAGTCAATCCAACCGTTCACGTGCGGGCTGGATCCGCCCTCCGATGATGACATCATGCTCATCAAAGATGAGGTCGAACGCGTCAAGGGATGGGGAGCGAATGGGGTCAAGTCTGAGGTAGTCTCCGAGCCCAACAACGATTGTGTTAGCCTCGTCGGGCGCTAGTACTACTGTAGTCTTTATGCGTTACTGGTGGACACCGGATGTTGTCCAGGATCATCATTTCCTCCGGCGAGATCGGAAGGGCTCTTACATCCTGCACGGCGGCCAGCCTTGTCGAGGTAACACATTGTGTTGCGGTTGGCAAATATACCCGCAGTGCAATAATTGCTCGATTGTGCTATCTTTGTATTTATGCCTAAGAGGCAATTTCAAGCCAATCTCCCGGTTACATTTCTTCGCGAAGGCGAAACATTTGTCGCCTACACCGCCGCGCTTGATTTATCTACCGCCGGCAACACCCTCGAACACGCCCAAGCTCGCCTCGCCGAAGCGGTCCAGATTTTCTTCGAAGAAACGGGACGAATGGGAACTTTGCAAGAGCTGCTACAGGACCTGGGCTGGACGCGGCAGGATAATCAACTCACCCCGCCCCTAGTGGTTGGCCAGACCACTCAACCTGTACTGGTGCCTCTGCCCGCCTAGATATGGGTGGCCTCGCGCCAATCCATTGGAACGAGTTCGAAAGATTTCTAGTCTTTGTCGGCTGCAGGCTGGTGCGGGAGAAAGATGACCACCGGGTGTGGCAGCGGGCTGGCCTGAAGCGACCAGTGATTATACCGAAAGAGGCTGGCATTCCGATTTTTATTATCCGCAACAACCTGCGGGTTCTGGGCGTCAAAGTCGAAGAGTATTTAGAAATCAAGGGGAAGCTTTAACCAGATCCCCGATCTGCCGGATGTTTTCCATCAGCTTCTGAAACTCGGGCGAGCTCGAAACGGTTCTAACGTCCCTTACAGTGGCC
>CAZNBG010000406.1:0-3409 GCA_964570915.1 uncultured Nitrospira sp.
ATACTGACCCCAATCGTTGCCTTTGCTGAATGGAGGGTGGTAGAGCGGGACTATTTTTCACCGGGCTTGCAGACAGTGTATGTGGACCCAGTCAACCTCCTAAGGGATGGGAATCTTGTAACAATCTGGCAGCTGATCGACTACAAGTGGATGCAAGGGAACTATGTCGGCACTCCACGGTTCTTATCAACCACCGCCCGCAAGCAGTTCGACTGTGTGGACCGTCGCGTCCGGTTGCTGTCGTTCACAGAATACTACGGCCATATGGCAACTGGTATAGCGGCGATGGGATATGTCACGACCGACCAATGGCAAACGGTCGAACCACGAACGCTCAATCAGGCGCTCTGGGAAATCGCCTGCGGAACAGGTGAAGGAAATCAACATTAGATGGGAATTGATTGATCCAAACCAGCTGCAAAGGGAAGTATCCTCCACAACTTGTCCTCTTTCACCCCTCATGATTAGAAGAAAGGTTTGCGAAGTACTTACTGACAACTGGCGTCGAGGTCCTTCGAGACTGTAACCAACGCATCGGCGGACTTTATCTGCTGCGGAATCTGGCTAACTCCCTATTATTTTGGCCCTGACAAACAATAGCGTGTTTCTGGTATCCTAGCCCACGTTTCTTCACCACCTAGGCTCACTTTTTACGGACTTGAGAAGGTTTGAAGTCATGCACCTCACGACCTGTGACTATCTAAAGGGGGAAAGCAGATGTTTCCCAAATCGATGACCCATCCTCTCGTAGCCTTATCCTTGTTGCTGTCCTTGACCAGTTGCACCGCATTCAATCTACCCGTTGTCCGGCCACCAACACCTGTGCTACTACCGGCGATCCCGAACCCTCCCTCTCCGGCCCCAGAATCCAGTATCAGCGTTCCTGTCCATGTCGATCTGTCACCGCTTCTCACTGCTGCCAACGATGACAGCGTGATCCCGAAGAAATTCGACCATTGGGCGAGCTCCATCAAGCATCCCAAAGGCGCTGAATACAAATACTATGCAGAGCGAGATGATTTTACGATGGCCCCTTCTGGCGCTCACCAAGCCAACGGCACGCATTCGGGCATGGTTCTTCGTGATTGGTGGAAAGGGATCGAACTCTCCAGCTCCCACATCCTTGTCGGCACCGCCATTCGATATAAAATTGGAGCCAATTCGCTTTACTGTGGCGATGGCAGTGAATGGCCACGAAGGGCCACACTGTATGGGAGTATCGCGACTGAGCTGACTCCGACGTATGGTCTGTCTGCATCGGTCGCCAGTATGACAGTGAACACCAGTGATCCATGCCAGATACGGGTCGCCGATCTTGACGTGACTCAGGAAGTGAAACAGAGGCTGGCAGACATCGCTCGAGGAGGACTCAGTCGCGCGGTCACCCGCATCAATGCGCTGACGGTCAAATCTCGCGTGGACGATGTTTGGAATACACTGCACAACCCCATCCAGTTAGAACCGGATGCCTGGCTCCAGTTCAATATCGACAAAGTCCAACATAGTGGCTTTTCGGGGATCGGCCCCATTGTCACTGACACCATCCACGTCACCGCAAAACCGGTTATCGTCTTTGGCCCGAAACCACCCTCTGGAGGCACAGCCCTTCCTCCACTCGACACTCCACCAACTTCTACCGGATTCCACGGTGCCGCCGATGCCCAGCTCTATGGCACACTTCCCACAACGCTTGCGAATCGGCTCACTCCCACTGGATTCCACGTCGTCACTGACATCCCCGTGGACTACCCCTCACTCTCCAAGGCCCTCGCCAGCCGGCTCAAGGATAAACGCGTCGCTGCGCAAGGGAATTTCATTCTCATTACCAATGCCGCGATCTTTGGTAATGGCGGCAACCAAGTGGTGATGCGAATTGATTTCTCGGGAGACGCGGTCGGTCACGTATATTTTGTCGGAAAACCCGAAATGAACTTCCTCACACAGACGGTTTCTTTCGGCAGCCTCCGCTATGACCTCGCGACAGAAACGCTCATACAGAAAACGATCCCTTGGCTCGATTTCTCGACGTTCCGAGATCTGATCGCAAGCGAATCCGTTCTCGGAGTGACTGCAGCCACCGACCGTGTGCGAGGCCTGCTGGCCACCACACTGAATCGAGCACTCAGTCCATCCGTCTCGATGCACGGGACCGTGGAGTCGGTCCAAGGCATCGGAGCGTTTGCTGATGTCAATGCCTTGCATGTCCGCACGATGAGTGATGGAACGCTTGGTCTGACCGTAACGGATAAACCGTAACTCATCTCGGTCGAGCTCCACACCTCGATTCGTTGGGGACGGCGGAACGCCGGCTGCAGGCGACCTATCGCAGAAACACCAGCCAGAGGTACATCGCGCTGAGTCCCACCGACCCGATCATAACGGGGAATCCAAACCTGAAGAACTGCCAAAAGGTAATCCGATAACCGGCCTTACGAGCAATGTCCACGATCACGACATTGGCGCTCGCACCGATGATCGTCCCGTTACCTCCTAAACAAGCCCCCAAGGCTAGGGCCCACCAGAGCGGAATGATGTCCGGTTGGTGAACTAAGGTCGCGTAATCGGTGATCTCGGGATGCAATGACCGGGCGAGATCGACGATCAACGGATTCATGGCGGCGACATAGGGGATATTGTCCACGACGGCGGAGAGAATCGCCGACCCCCATAATACTGTCATTGTAGACCCTGTGAGGTTGCCCTTCGTCACTGCCACTAGTTGATCGGCCAGATAACGGATGACACCCACTTTGACCAATCCCCCAACCAGGATAAACAATCCGATGAAAAAGAAGATGGTTTTCCACTCTACCTCTGCCAAATACGTCAACTCCTCGCTGTCCTCGAGCTTGTGTCTCGCATGACCGATCACCATGAACAGGCTCGCTCCCAGCAGCGCGATGGTGGCGGGCTCCAGACGGACGAAAGCATGGAGGCAGAATCCCACGTTGACGACCACCAGCAGAAAGAGACATCGACGCAAGAACGCCGCATCCGGCACGGCTTCCCGTGAGCTCAGAGCAAGGACAGCCTCGCGTAGATGGGGGGCCACCGTCATGGTTCGTCCAAAGATGACCCACAACGTCGCCAGGAACGCTATCATGATGACAATGACGATCGGCCCCATGACCACCAGAAAGTCGAGGTAGCCGAGCTCAGCCTTGCTCGCGATCATGATGTTGGGCGGGGACGTCCCGGTTTATAACCTGCCCGGGAACCCGGATCTTCGTTTCACCGGACCTCTCCTGGCGGACATCTTCCTCGGCAAGATCATGAAGTGGAACGACGCCGCGATCCGCAGCCTCAATCCGGGCGTCAGCCTTCCGAACGAGGACGTCATCGTCGTGCACCGCTCCGATGGCTCCGGCACGACGTACATCTGGGTCGATTACCTCTCGAAGGTATCCCC
>CAZNBG010000407.1:0-3405 GCA_964570915.1 uncultured Nitrospira sp.
AATGCCTTCGTGCTCGGGGAACTTGGTTCGCAGGATGATTTCTTCCTCATAGGTGCAGAACCACGAGGCGAAGGGACCAATCCTCTTCTTACAGGGAATATTTTGGATTCGGAAGGCCACCTGTTGGCTCGCGTGGTGGGAAATGGTCTGACCATCAATCCCCAGGACTTCATCAAACTCGTGGATACTGAGGGTGGATTCGAGATACAGGATAGAAACGGAGTTCGAATCTTGAAGGCCATGACACGTGTTGAACAACTTGCCGGTATTCCTCAGGAATATTTCGTGACCACGATGTGGGGAAACTTTTACGATAGATCTGGGACACTCGTATTCAACGCTCATGGAGGCGATGGCGAAGAGTATATCGAATCAAGTCGAAAAGCGGCATTCGGATTCAACACCGTGTTCGATTATGTTCAAGGGTACACAGATGATGAGTTAGAGGTCGCTAAGACAGTGTTAACCTCAGGTGGTGCCATGCCCTGAGTGCTATCTCGTTCAATGAGTATCGTCTTCCCTTTACTCCTGGTGGTGCATATCAAATATGGGTCCCAAACACATGCCAGGTGGGGGTGCGCCCGTCATGGTAGGCGTAGCTGGATGGACTGATCTGTGGAGTTTAAGCAGCCTATGCCCTACCCCTGTTCGTCCCCGCTCAAAGCTGCTACCACGCTGCTACCAGGACACGACAAACAGGCCCCATCTTGGCCCATGTCAGAGCAGTCATGGTTTGTTGTTTCTTGTGGGGTTAGGTTGTCTGAGAAAGGATCTAATAGATTTTGTAAACCGCAGGTTGGAGGTTCGATTCCTCTCGCCAGCTCCAGTCCTTCTTCAGCAATTCCAATGAGTTCATGCTTTTCTACGTGAGTAGGCAAGTGAAGTAATTCTGCGAGTGTGCCCATACTCGCTTGTCTCTCTCGCACGAAGGAATCAGACAGACTCTTGGCCGCTCTCGCCAGATCGGCTTCCTATACGATGTCGTAACGATCAAAGACAGAACGTGTCCTATGTCCTGAGATTACCATCGCAACTTTCTCAGGTATCCTCACCCCTACCATGTTGCGGACAGCTCCGGATCGAGAAAATATCGGATCCGCCACACGGCCCAGAGGCCCGGCAGGGCCGCCACCACGGTCAAGATAAAAAACTGCGTCCATCCGACCATGGCAACGACATCCGCTGATGGGCGACCGGCAAATACCCTTCCCACTTGCGTGACCCAAGCTGGTATCGAATAACTGGTCAGAATGGTCTCCCGTCCACAATTATCACCTATTCCTTGGCGAGTGACCAAACCATGCCTTCGGAGTTTGGCCCAGTAGAATTTGATTTCGTCTTCATTCCTCGGTGCGGTGAATGACAACCGATCACAACATTTCGAGCAGTATGTACCCGTCATCGTCATGATTGCCACTCCTCTCGTGGGCCAATGGACTAGATTTCCTCTCGTGCGGAATCCGAGCCTAGTAGCTCTTAATTGGGCGCGGTACTAGGACAAACCATAGCGCTAAACGGTGTAGAGAGAATGGCGGGCAACTGATAAACGTGAATCCTAGTAGCTCGCAATTAGCAGGAGCAGTGCAGGAAGAGGACTATTGGTCTGTTCCCTTAGTCCAGCTCACTCCGGCAGGGAGGTGAGAAAGGTTCAACGACTTGTACGTCCTTGAAGCCAGCAGCTATGTACCCCTGACAATTTCCGGCACCTAGTGTGTCGGGCCTTGCTTACACAGGTTAAACAGTCGGTTCAATGCCCGTTGTTTCGTGAGTCGCGCCACCAATGCCGCTATATCGAACGCTGACTGTTCTTCCTCGATATTCAGGAGCTGTCGCATGCTTGCCGAAAGTGCGCGAATGGTTCGCTCGTACGCAGCCATCTTGGTGACAAATTCTTGTTGCATTTTCACTGCATGAGGAAACGCCTTCATATGCTCTTGGAACCTGACCGCCGCCCGCTCTTTCGAAGCCAGCAACCGCAGGAACTTGTTTTGCCACAACGCCACATTAACAGTCTGAACGGCCTGAAATGGAACAATTGGTTTGACAATGAGATCGAACGCCTCTGCTTTCAATGACGTCTCTGCCATTGGGCACTCTTCCTCAAAGGCAGTCACAATCATGGGAGCAAGTAGATGCTGAACGCTCCTCTGTTGAAGGGTGAAATAGTCTCGCATGAGGGCCGGACTCATGACCACGGTATCATATGAAGCATTTTTCAACGTCTGACAGAGTAGTTCTGCTGAGGGGCAGATGTCGATCGAAATGTCGGGAATACGTTCACACAAAATGCGAGTAAGTCTGTCGAGCGCGTAACGATCAGTCTCAGCAAGTAGAAGTGTTCTGGAAGGCCGTTCAAAAGAAGCGATAGCAGCTACCATCGAGCACCGCCCTTCTCACACAGTGTCGGCGGTGGGGCTCCTGACCCGTCGGCAGGATGTGGGTCGGATTGTTAGGCTCTCAAGGCTACGCTCAACGGCGGGGAGCGTCAATGGCTAAGAATCGGCTCCCTTCAACATTTCCACCAATCCTTGTACTGTCTTCGGGGCGTTCCCTTCACTGCGATTATTCACATGGACATACCACGATGGCATCAATCGTGGCCTCACGAAACGGAAGCGGGACATGCAGCATAGGGCAATTCAGCCTGTGAGTTTATCGAACGGCGGCGCACTGTCGACTATCGAGGTAGGTAGATCAGTCTGGTATCCGATAAGAGGTGAGAATCCCGTCTTGCCCACAGTTATCACACGTTCCCTCTTGAATGGCTGAACCCGCCTTGCGGAGGCTGGCCCAGTAGAATTGGATCTCATTTTCAGTCCTAGGCGTGATCGACGATAGCCTATTACGACAGGTGGGACAGTATTTAGCCGTCATCATCATTACTGCATCGCCTTTCACGGTCTAAAACGACTCTAATCGGACGGAATGCGGCGTGGTACTAGGAAAAAGCATGGGATGATGACTCGAACGATGGAAAAGGGTTGGAGCATCTTCACAAGCCCCTGAAATGTGAACGGTGCATTCCCTTCGCACCGCTCATTCACTGTTCATCAGTTGAACTTTCCTCTGCAACTGTTCCAGGAAATGACCGCTTCGTTCATCGAAGTGCTTCAACGCCCACTCCCTGGACTGCTCGGTCTGAAATGCATTCAGGGTGCATCCTCTGGCTTCCGCAACGATGGTGGTGAACGCTTCGCCGATGACTTCAAGGATGCTGTCTTGGGAAGAGAGTCCAAGATCTGGGAGATTTCTCAGGATATGTGCCGTAAAGTCATACAGGACCGTTTCGGCGTTCATGCAGTAGGTCAGGCTAATGAGCTTGATCGCTGCTCCACTCTCTAACATACCGGTGGAGGATAGATCGGCCTTGATTTGGTCTACGCGGTCGTGTGGGGGAAAGTTATG
>CAZNBG010000408.1:0-3403 GCA_964570915.1 uncultured Nitrospira sp.
CCCTCAATCGGGCTAATCCACAGGATTCCTTGGCGATCCTCATAGATGCCATTCACCATTGTCCCGCTCAAGCTGTTGGGGTTGCCGGGCTCGTGCTTGAATTTCTCAAAGAGCGGCGGTCTAGGGGCAAAGCGGTTGGGCGAACTCATGTGTGGGTCCGCCCAAATGTTTCCTTCGCGATCCTGAAACAGGACAGCCACATCGTCTTCGCCAAGGCTTCCCGGGTTGGTGGGATCATGACGATAGCGGATGAACTTCCGACCCTCCCGGTCAAATTTGAGAAGGCCATCGCCCATCGTCCCAAACCATAGAGTCCCGTCTCGGTCTTCGAGCACCGCCATCGCGCCGGTCGGGAGCGCGTCAGAAAGATGACGCTTATGGAACGAATAATGAGTGAGCGTATTCGTCTTTCGATCGAAGGCCGCTAACCCGGCTCCCGTGACATGGACGATCCAGATCACGCCGAAGCGGTCCTCGTAGAACGACATCTCGCCACGTTCATGCAAGGGAACGTGCAGGCTCACCTTCCCTGTATCCCGATCGAACGCATCCAGCCCCTCGCTGGTGCCAACCCAAAACGTCCCCGTCTTGTCTTCGCCGGTTGCTTTGATCACGTCGCTGCTCAGGCTAAAGGGGTTATTCGGATCGTGACGATAGCGGATGGTGCGTCCGTTAGACGGATCGAATCTGTAAAGGCCCCTGCTGGTTGCTAGCCACAAGACACCTATATGGTCCTGGCTGATGTGGATGACGGGAAGTGTTTCGGCTTGCGCATCCTTGGTATTGATGCGGTAGTGAGTAAATGTCTCGGTAATTGGATCGAATTTATCGAGGAAATCCTCACAGCCGATCCATAGCGAGCCGGAACGGTCTTTGAACAAGGAATAAATGTACACCCCGCTCAGACTGTTCGTGCGCCCGAGCTCATGCTTAAACACTTTGAACTTGTAGCCATCGTACCGGTTCAGCCCATACTCTGAACCAAACCACATAAAGCCCTGATCGTCTTGCACAATCTGGGGTACCCTTGTCCCCGATAACCCCTCCTCCGTGGAGAGTCGCGTGAAACGGAGACCCTTCCCGTCGACCACACGCAGCCTAACCACGCGAGGAAACACCTTCGCCTGTGGTACTGCGGGGTGGGTCATTCGCGGGTCGTCCGCGCGTAACTGCGAAGCCACGCTCAGAAGGCAGCCCAGGGAAAGGACGGAGAAAAGCATACTGCAGATTCGGGATTTCAAGCAGAATTCTCGCTCTTGCCTAGGTTTCCACAAGTGGAAGGCGCAATGACCGGAATCTCGCATCGAATCGGAATATGGTTGTGTCAACCGAATAGTCGGATCAAGTCACCAAGTGCCCGAATGCGCAGTCCGACATTTTGCCCAGTGCGGAACCCGATATTGCTTTATACTTGGAATCTTCGTTTTGCCTCCCCAGCACAGCTCAGTGTACACCCATCCACCACCATCCCTTCATCCTGCAAGTTGGGATTTTTTTCCGACGACGGCCTTTCAAACTGACCAACCGCCAACCCGATCGTTATGGCCCTTTCATCCTGATTGTCGAGTGCGAATTGGTGGCCAACTGCTGGCCCACCATCATTGCAAAACGGCCAGGTTGAGTTGAGTGACACTCCTGCCTCCATCGTGTAGCTTTCTGTTCAAGTACTTGCCAACCGACGAGGGTGACGCGTGACCGTGGAAGGCGACTTGCATCCGTTTCCGATTTGAGGCAGCACGATGGCTCCGCAAAGCGGTCGAAGGATTAACGCTTGAGAATGTCTTGTATGAAAAGAAAGGGGCCGACCGCCTTTGTGACTCTAAATCGTCCCAACGTGCTCAACGCACTGAGGCGGAGGACCTGGACCGATTCGCGAACGGTTTTCGAGGAAGCGCGCGATGATGCTGCAGTGCGCGACGACAACGGCTTGCTGAGTTCAGGATGGAGGCTTCGTCGTCGATTCTCTACCGCGGTCGAAAATTTGTCGTGGATACAGCAGACTTGCGCACTTGTGAATTATCGGCCAGGGATCACTGGGGGTCGAGGTCAAACACACTGGCGAAAGCCCCCTGATCTTGCGACAGTCAACTCATCGGACTCGCACAGTTGCCGAACTGGAAAGTACCATCGAGACGGTGCTAGGAACGACGGGGCCTGATGTCCTTTGCGCAGTTTGATCACCGCGCGATTCTGTGCAAAGAAACGGGCCCAGAGACACCTAGAACGGTTCGACTCGTCATAGGCAATCCACTCATCATTAAAGAAATGGCTAAGCATGTTCCGGACGAGAATCTTAATCTGCTAGCATGATTTGGAATACGTCGAGCATTTCGGCTGTACGTAACCGCAAAAGTTGCGAAGCGTGTCCAGTGTGGGGACCCTGCGCGAAAGCCTTACCATTTACCTTAAAGCTGACGGTCAACACATCACGGCGCGGAACTGGGAGACTATTCTTACAGCCTCGCTCCGCGCGGGTATAGCTCGGCTTCACGATCACTTCGTGTCAAGGCATTTAATTGATGGTACGCCGATTCGATCCGCTTGGATCGTTTACTGCCCGCGCCGCGCGTCTAGACTGAATGGCCCTGGTCCTAATTGCGAGATGATGAGCGCGGCGCCGAGCATCGAGACATTCTTCATAAACATGATCATCTGCATTTGCGCCATCATCGGATCAGCCACGCCCCAGAACTTGTGCATCATCAAAGTGACCGGCACGAGAAACAGCACGATCAGCCAAGCTCCGATCTTCGTGCGATATCCCAGCAGAATGCTCAAGCCGCCGAGGAGCGCGAGCACTCCACTGATCGGCACCACCAAAGAAGCTAACGGCACTCCCTGCGCTGCCGCGTAGCCGATCGTCTGTTTCAAGAAATGATTGGGTCCGGACATGATGAACATTAGTGTGAAGAGCAATCGTCCCAGAAGCACAATTGTGCCTGTGATAGCGTTGCTGCCTTCAATGCCGCGTGAAACGGCTGTCGCCTCTGTTGCCATTACGGTTCTCCTTTTCGCTGAAGTGTGAAAAATCAATTCTGCAGCAGCTTGCACGATACATTTTCGAACTCTGCATTGCCCGCCGATCGTCTTTGCCTGGTTCAGGCCGTGGGACAATGCGGTTTAAGAATCCAGTGACGATTCTTACCCCATCTAAGCCGTGCTTCATCCTCTCCCGTATAGTCGGCACCGCAACGATCAGGGACATGACAGCAGAACGTCTTTCCATATCACTCCGGAAGACAGGCAAGCGCCTCCACGCCATCTGCAAGCCCGGGCTCTGGCCAAGGGAGGTCCAGAGCCTTCCAGCTCCGTCCTGCATCATCTGATCTGAAGAGGCCGCGGTTGTTGGCGGCGTAGATGACGCCTGGCTCGCCAGCATGAGTGGCGAACCGGCTCGCCGTCG
>CAZNBG010000409.1:0-3401 GCA_964570915.1 uncultured Nitrospira sp.
TCAGAATGAGTCGAACGATTAACTGGTCATTTTGTACCCGATAAGAATCCAGGTTCACACATTTCTAATAAGACCCGCCAGGGCTCCAACTGGCAAACATTCTTCTATGGGAGAACGAGCCTCAATTTGATGCCAGCAGGCACAGGACACGCGTGCCTTGGGGGCTCCAGTGGATTAATTCTGATGTTATCATTCACCGAAGTTATAGTTTCGACCAATGATTTGCTGAGTCAATCCCAACCTAAGTTTCTTGTCAAGACAAAAGTGTCCCGAGGTAGTATGATGTCTTGCATTTCGGTCGGAGAGATGATCTACGTCCCCGGAGTGGATCTAAAAGACACAAAATAGTCTGTACACCTCACCTTAATTTTTTGGTGTGGGCGTTCGACCGTGGAGGCGCTTGAACTCCTTGATAAACAGCGCAAACCAGCGTCCGGTAGACATTTGGGGGCATTTAGCCTTGACCCATTCAAACGGCCGGACATAAAATTCGAGCCCGATGAGGTTGAACACTAGGGATTGTCTGTGACAGAAAGAGACGATCGGCTGTATGACGAGCCGATCAACCAAGGCGGTAAGTGACGATTTGGTCTCAAGCTAATGCGTCTTATCTTCTCTACAATCTGCTTTGCCGTTTTCCTTCTCCCGTTTGAGGCAAGCGGTGCGAAGTCGCCGGGCGGGGAAGAGTTTTATCGTTCGTCCCACTCGCGAGAATCGGAAGTAGATCGAATTGCGACAGCAGCAGCTGAGGCTCTGCACAAAGGCGACTACGCGGCTGCCATAGCGGCCTTTGAGAAGCTCACAACCATGGCGCCCGGGGTTGCTGAGTTTCAATCCAACCTCGGTACGGCCTACTACTCGGCTGGGCGACCTCAAGATGCCGTCGCCCCGCTTCGCAAGGCTGTCAAACTGAAGCCTTCGCTAGCCGCCGCTCATTACTTGCTGGGAGTGAGCCTGGCAAAGAGCGGGAGCTGCAGGGAGGCGGTGCCATTTCTTGAGGAAGATTACCCCCATGTCAATGATCAGCGGCTCAAGCGCATCATAGGACTTCATGGCGAGGGATGCGCCAGTGCAATTAGCGAGCCTTACAAAGCCATTAACTTTCTCCAATGGTTGAATCGTGACTTCCCCGATGATCCGGAGGTTCTTTACCGCGCGACACATGTCTTTTCCGATTTCTCCGCGCGCTCAGGGCAGCGACTTCTGCACGCCGCTCCGGGCTCACGCCAGGCACGTCAACTCTACGCAGAAACATTGGAGGCTCAGGGAAAGAGGGCCGATGCCATCGCCGAATACCGCAAACTGCTTGCTACGGAGCCCGGTTTGACCGGAATTCATTATCAAGTCGGCCATTTGTTACTGGCAGGTGAGACTGATGCCGCGACGCTGGACGCAGCGCGCAGGGAGTTTGAGCAAGAGTTGCGGCTCAATCCATCTCATATGGATTCGGAATACGAACTTGGAGAAATGGCGCGCCAGGCCCGCAAATGGAACGAAGCCATCGAACACTTTGATCGTGCTGGAAAAATCGATCCCAATGCCATACGGGTACTCATCGGCCTTGGCAAGACCTTGGTTTCGGCGGGCCGGCCCGTCGAGGCGGTTCAACCGCTGGAAAAGGCCGTAAGGCTCGCACCTGAGGACGCCGTTGCGCACTATCAAATGTATTTTGCCTATCTTCGCGTGGGACGCGAGGAAGAAGCGAGGAAGGAACTGGCCCTCTACCGTGAAATCCACGGTCGACAGCAACGCCTGAATGAAGATGGGCACCCTCCAATCGTTAGCAGCATGTCAGAACCACAGACTTCCCAGCCTCCTGAATAGCGAGTATGACCTCGGCACCAGGTTTAGCTTTCTGCAACGGGGTATTTTCTTAGAACCGTCGGACGGCTGCTTGCAATAGGATTTGTCCTTGGACTATGACATGGACGCGTCGAACATTCCTCAAGACTCTGGGTTACTCCGGAGTTGTCCTCGCTCGTCCGTTTCGAGCTGCGGCCCAGGGCATGGCTTCGCGCGGTGTTCGACCGTCGCCCCGGCCAAGGTTCTCCGGTAGGCCCTTTCCAGTCACCTTCACAGATATCGCTCCGCAGGCAGGTTTGACCATACCAACTATTTATGGCGAGGAATATGTGAAGAGATACATCGTGGAGGCCAATGGAGGCGGGATCGCCTTCTTCGACTACGATAACGATGGCTGGCTCGACGTCTTTTTGATGAATGGCACGCAGCATGAAGGGTTCGCTCCAGGCAAAGAACCCACGAACCACCTTTACCACAACAATCGCGATGGCACCTTTACCAATGTCACGGAGAAGGCGGGACTCCGCCACTCGGGATGGGGCTATGGTGTTTGCATCGGAGATTATGACAACGACGGCAACGATGACCTGTTCTTGACCTACTTCGGCAAGAACGTTCTGTACCGCAACAATGGAGACGGTACCTTCACCGACGTCACGGCAAAAGCGGGCTTGCAGCAGAAATCAGCACGTTACGGTTCCGGGTGCACATTCGCAGATTACGACCGCGATGGCTACCTGGATTTGTTTGTCGCTCATTACATCGACATGGACTTGGCATCGACTGCAGCGCCGAGCTCCAGTCGGCCCTGCAAATACAAAGGTGTGCCGGTGGCCTGCGGTCCTCTGGGACTCAAGAAGGAGTTCTGCTCGCTTTACCACAACAACGGGGATGGAACATTTACCGAAATCACAGAGAAAGCCGGCCTGAATAAGACCGGGGCTCGCTACGGCTTAACAGCGATCGCCTTTGACTATAACAACGACGGCTGGCCCGACCTCTTCGTAGCTTGCGACTCCACTCCCAACCTGTTGTTCCGCAATAATCACGACGGCACATTCTCTGATTGCGCACTCGAAGGCGGCGTGGCGGTGAATGGCGATGGCCAGGAACAAGCCAATATGGGGGTTGCAGTAGGAGACTACGACTGCGACGGCTATTTAGACCTTTTTCTTCCTCACTTCAGCGATGACACTCCCATTCTGTATCGCAACCTGAAAGGCAAATTCTTCGAGGACATGACAGACGTCGCCGGGTTGGCCGTCAATACGACGTACGTCTGTTGGGGGGTCGGTTTCTTAGACCTTGACAATGATGGGTGGCTGGATATCTTCCACGTTACCGGAACCGTTTGTCCGGAAGTAGAGATGGTCTACCCCAACGACCATTTCAAGCGCACCCGCGTGCTCCATCGCATCAACTTCGAGAGCCCCTATGTGGAGATGCCGCGCCGGCTCACCGTGCGGCAGAACCTGAAGGTGTTCGCCATGCTCTACGGCGTCGCCGACACCAAGGCCCGCATCGCGCAGCTCGCCGACGAGCTCGACCTCGGCGAGATCCTCGACCGCGGGACCGGCAAGCTCTCGTCCGGCCAGCGC
>CAZNBG010000410.1:0-3395 GCA_964570915.1 uncultured Nitrospira sp.
TTCCACCACATCCGGATCGAGCGGAATGCGTCCCAAAAACGGCACCCCCATGTCCTGCGCGGAAGCCTCCCCTCCCCCTTTGCGAAAGACGTCGATTTGAGCATGGCAGTGGGGACATTCCAACCCACTCATGTTTTCCACGATGCCGACGATCGGCACTTCGCTGTCCTTACAAAAGGTGACGGACTTCCGTGAATCGAGCAGCGCCACCTCTTGCGGTGTCGTAACGATCACGGCGCCGCTGACCTTGCCGAGCAAATCAATCGTCGTGACCGATTCGTTTCCGGTCCCTGGCGGAAGATCGATCAAGAGAAAATTCAGGTCTTGCCAGTCTACCCCGCCTAGCAGTTGATTGATGAATTCATACTTGTAGGCGTCGCGCCAGATAATCGGATCATCCGAGTTCTGCAGCAAGAACGACATCGAGGCAATCTTCAAATTATAGGCTTGGAAGGGAATAATTCCACCGGAGGTGCTGATCTTGAGCTTCTGACCCTCAGCCCCGACCATTTTGGGAATGTTGGGACCATGAATGTCCATATCACAGATGCCCACGTGCCATCCTTTGAGCGCAAGACTGACAGCGATATTCGTGGTACAGGTACTCTTCCCGACGCCGCCCTTATTGCTCATGATGAGCACTTTGTATTCGATTCGCTCCATCCGCTTGGCGACCAGCCAGCGACTGTGTCCTTCCTTATCCTTTTGGCACCGCTCATTTTCATCACAAATGGCGCAGGCCCACATATAGGTGCAAGCGTCCCCATTTCCACTACTGATCACATTGAGTTCACGTGCCATATGGATTTCTCTCCGGCGAGTCTTCGCCTGTCTTGCTAAGGGTGCGGTCCTCCGGGAACGCTTACATAGTCATCGCCTGAAGATTTCGGCATCGCCATGCCCGAGGCAGTGCCCCCTGCCCCGGCAACAGCCATGGCGACCGTCGGAACGCCATGTTGACTCGCTTCGACGGGTGCTTTCTTGCCGAAAAACTTCGCGCCGAAGATCCCGACCCAGTAGAGCAGGAACATCGGACCAGCCATGAGAGTTTGATTGAATGGGTCGGGTGTGGGAGTCAGGATTGCCGCGATGACAAACGATCCTAACAAGGCCCACTTCCAATATTGAATCAGGAATGGCGCATCGACCCAGCCCAGCTTGGCCATAAGAGTGATCGCTAACGGCACTTCAAAGATTAGCCCGAAGACCATCAAAAACCAGAGAGCAAATCCGACGTATTGCGCGATCGAGATCTGCGGGACGAATCCAGCGTTGACTCCGTACGAAATCAAGAAGTTCAAGGCAAATGGAAGCACGAAGAAGAATGAAAATCCTGCCCCGGCATAGAACGCCAGTGCACTGACGCACACGAACGGCCCGACAAACCGACGTTCTTGCACGTGAAGTCCAGGAACCACGAATCGCCAGACTTCAAATAAGAGATACGGCATGGCAATCACGATGGCAAACAATCCCGCAACCTTGACGTTCTGCCAGAGGGCTTCCGCCGGCGCGAGGAAGACGAAGGGCACGGTCGGCAAATCGGTAGGTTCCCAGGTCAATTTGCTTGGTACGAACATGTTCTGGAGCGGAACGCGCAACCATTTGACCAACGCGTCAGCATACAGAAACGTCCCCATGAAGATGACCGCCATGGCGATCACCGCGCGGGTGAGCCGGACCTGGAACTCCACGAGGTGCTCCATGACCGGCATCTTTTTATCTTCCAGTGGCTTGAAGATCGAATCTTGCAGCCACCGGTTCAGCTTGTTCAGCACAGCCCCTCGCAGCGATGAGAACCCGTCCAGCCGACGATCTGACGATCGCGGTTGCGGAATTCAACAGATCGACAGATCAACCCATCCGACCTTTCTGCTACTTCGGATTAATAGCCACGAACAGGCTGTTCCCTTGGCGATTCACCAGCAACACCGCGAGCTCGTCTTTTTTGATCTTTTCTGCGGCCTTTTGATAATCGCTGATCGTCTTGACTGCCTCGTGATTGACTTCTTGAATGACGTCACCGCGCTGCAGCCCGGCTGCCTCTGCCTGTCCACCCGGTTCCACCGACGTAATGACCACTCCGACGGTCTTCGCGGAGATGTTCAGTTGGCTCATCAGCGCATTGTCCAACGTTTGAACCCGAAGCGAGGCCAGCACATTGTCCGGCGGCTTGATCAGCTCTCCCGACTCCTTGGGCGGACCAGGTTCCTTTTTGGCCAGAGCTTCGTCCGACGGACGTTCGGCAACTTTCACCGAGATCAGCTGTTCCTTGCCTTCCCGCACAACCTTGACCTGAGCGTCCTTCCCAACCACAGTTCTCGCGACGAGGTTACGCAACTGGCTGACACTCTGCACCTCTTTGCCGTTGAACGCGACCACTACATCGCCGCGTCTGATTCCGGCGGCATGAGAAGGGCCGCTTTCATTGACGTCGCTAATCAGCACCCCCTTCCGCTGCTCCGGGAGTTTGAACGACTTGGCCAACGCCGGTGTAATCTCCTGAATCGCAACCCCCATCCATCCGCGTACAACCTTACCCGTTCTCTGGAGACTTTCCACGATATCAAGCGCGATGCTGCTGGGGATGGCGAATCCGATTCCTTCCGAGCCGCCGGTTCGCGAAAAGATCGCCGTGTTAATACCGATCAGATCTCCGTTCATATTGACGAGCGCTCCCCCGGAATTTCCAGGATTGATCGCCGCGTCGGTCTGGATAAAATCTTCATAGTCGGCGATCCCAACATTGCCGCGCCCCAGCGCACTGATGATGCCGAGCGTGACGGTTGAGCTCAGGCCGAATGGGCTTCCAACGGCCAACACAAGGTCGCCGACCTGTAACTTATCGTATTCAGCCCACTTGAGTGACGGCAGATCCTTCGCGTCAATCTTGACCACCGCCAAATCGGTCTTTGGGTCCGTGCCGACCACCTTCGCGGCAAACTCGCGCCGGTCGCTCAGCGTCACGGTAATCTGCGTGGCTCCTTCAACAACATGATTATTGGTCACGATGAAGCCGTTTGAGTCCAAGATGACCCCGGAACCTGCGCTCTGATCTGGGCGACCATGCGGCCCGGGCGGACCGTGGGGGATTGGAGGAGGTGCCGGTGATTCTCCCCCACCCGGCTCATCCCCTGGAGGAGGTGCCCCAAAAGGACTGGGTGGCGGAGCGCCGCCACGGCGCCGACTGCCTTCTCCACCACCGGTCACAGCGATATTCACAACGGCTGGAGTCGTCTTTTTCACAATCTCCGAAAAACCTTGAGCCCAGGCGGGAGGTACCCCTGCGGCTGACGTTGGTGAGACGTTTCCGCTGCCGACAACACCGCATATAATCAGCCCGCTACCGATGAGCACTTTCGTCGCTTGTTGACGCCAATTGGTCATAACCGAAT
>CAZNBG010000411.1:0-3392 GCA_964570915.1 uncultured Nitrospira sp.
AATCAAACACCACGCCGAGAACGCCGATGATCTTTCCGTTTGGCTTTCCGCCCTTCCGAACAGCAGCGGCGTACATGGCGACCAATTTGCCGCCGTGGAGTGAGTCGTAACTGATGTCGTCAACGACATACTGGTCGCTGTTCGTCGTCGCCATGGCTTTCTGAAACCAACAGCATTTCGCTGCGTCGGCTCCGGTGACTTTGGGAAACTTCTCCGGGTGTGAACAGGCCATGATTTTGCCGTCGATTCCGACTAATACAAGGTTGAGATACACGGAATAATATTGATTAATCAGGCCGAGTCGTTCTGCTGCATGGTGGAGCGCAGCTCCATCCGCTGATTCGAGACCATTGACCAACGCTTCATCCATCGCCCACCAACGAACGTCCGCGGTGCGTTCATACAGATTGCGCACGATTAACTGCACCAGAGTCTGTGCCATCTCTGAAAGGCGATCGTGTTCTTTGTCCATGAATCGTCGATTCAATTCGCTTGTTTCCTCTCGTATCGAGCTCAGTGCTTTGGAGGCGTCGGCGGCTTGCGTAGCCAAGTTTTTCACCTCCGTCGCCACCACGGCAAACCCTCTCCCGGCGTCCCCGGCTCTCGCCGCTTCTATGGTCGCGTTCAGCGAAAGAATGGTGATCTCGCTCGTGATTCTTGCGTTCACAAGCCGATGGTCGTCGATCCGATTTTCAATATTGCCGATGATCTCTTTGATATTGAGCTGGTTCATGAACGTTCTCTGGGTTTGTCGCCATTGGTGCGGTGCGGCAGGGATTCCGCCGTATGAGGGCCGCAGTTTCCAGGTATTCGCGTGTCGTTTACCGCGAGGCTCGCGACGGTCACGCAGTCGTCTTGCCTGGGTTTGAAGGATGTGACTGATAAGATGCTCCTGATCGTCCCCACTGATCTCAACGAACTCCGTGGCCAGAACCCAGCCCTGTCCCTGAGGGTTCGGCGTCGATCGGATGACTTGCGCGACAGTATGGATGGGAGTAAACGGAGGCAGGATCATTTTGACCGATAATAGGTCTCCGGCGGCGAATTCACGAGAGGACACGAAGCCCACACCTCCTCCGCTCAGATTGACATCCGTCAGCCTCGCCATGGCGACACTGGATGGCGCGATGGTCGCCAGAGAGTTGAGGATGACGCCGAGGAGATAGTCGACTTTCATCATCCAGGGCAATACCGGTGAGTCCATCAACGATTCGCCGGATCGAGCCAAAAGATCCGCTGTCGGTTTCGTCACTGCTGCCGTTATCGTGTCGGGGGTAGCGCCACACGCATCGACACCGGATGCAAGCGCAGGCTCATTCACCAAACAGTATTCCATGAGCACCCGATCCTCGATTCTGATCCATTCACGCCGTTCGTCTATGGCGTGTTTGGGTCGGGGTGTTGGGGGCATAGTCGATGGAGCCATGATCACCTTGCTTTCAGGCATTATGCTGCAAGACTCAGCGAAGCAACGCACGCCGAAGCCGGCGGTTGCGGCGTATGGAGGACGACACAGTTTCGACCCTGAGCCTTTGCATGATTCAGTGCGGAGTCAGCGGCTCCCATCCAATCCGCAAACGATGCTACGGCCATATCGGGAACGGCGGCCAAGCCTATACTGGCGGTGGTGCGGACCTGTCCCGCCTCGACGGCAAACGGGTGCTGCTCGATGCGCTCTCGCAACCTCTCCGCAAGGACACGAGTCTGCCCCCGATCGGTATGCGGAAGAATGACCGCGAATGTGTTGCCGCCGTATCGTCCGACCACATCGATGTCACGCACCGTGGCTCGTATCAACTCGGCAGCCGTCCTGAGCACATGATCTCCGGCCGCATGCCCAAGACACTCGTTCACCGTCTTGAAGTGATCCAAATCCAATAACAAGAGACAGGCCGGAACCCCGTAGCGAAGCGCGACCTTCAATTCCCGTGTCAACGCTCCCTCGAACCCGTGTCGATTGAGTATCTCCGTCAGTGGGTCGCGCATGGTGATATCCTGCGTGCGACGATGTGCGTCGAGATTCTGTAAAGAAAGCGCGAGCGCGGTGCCGACGGTATCGAGTAATTGCCGTTCCTGCTGGGTGAAGGGCTCAAGGCCCCTCTTCCGAACGAGGAAAAGACCCGTTTCCTCCCCCATGGCCAGAGTACTGGCATGGCTATTCGTCGGCTCCTCCTCCTGCTCCTTCGGCTGAGACACCGAACGTGGGACGAGACGAAGGTGCCTCCGAAGCGGAGTCGATGGTCGAGTACCCTCGGCAGGCAGGCGACCGAGTCGGCGAAGCAGATAGCGACGCACGCGCGCTTCATGTTCTAGATTGTTGGTATCAGACCAGAGCCATACCTGTTTGAGGTTTGATCTGGCGATCCCGACCATTTCCATATCGATCAAAGTCCGTAATCCACGAATGAGTGTCTTGCCGATCCCATCCTCATCAAGTGATGCCGCCAGTTCTTCGGTCAGTCGATGCAGTGCCGAAAGCTGCCGGCTGTACGGCTGCGGCGCAGCGCGATCGTGTGCCGGTTCCGGTGTGACCACGGGCAATGCCTCGGATAGACGCTTCACTTCGTGGATGGTGCGCTGATAAGTCAACCCGCGCGTTATCGACTCCGTCACTCTGGTCGCAGAACAAGGCCAGGTCAGGTAGTCAAACGCACCCTCTCCCAACAACCTGGCCGCTCGATCAGAGCCAATCGAGCCGCCGAGCAGGATGATACACAGGTGTTGTCGCGCCTGGACTATGCGTGCAAGAGACCGGCGGGCATCGACGAAGCGAGCGCCGATCTGATAGATCACGAGAGTACGGCCATTTGAGATATCGCGATCGGGCGAAAAGTCCTTAGGCTCGTATGCTTGGACCGTCATGCTCGGTCCAAGCTTCTTCCAGACCGCCGCCCGAAGGATCATCGGAGCGGCTACAAGTGCAACCGTTGTCGAGGAGGTCGATTCTAGGCGAGAGTAAGAAGCATCGCCCTTCGATGCTCGTGGGCTGAACAACCGGGCAAGGTTGTGAATCGTTTTCACATCGATGGCCATTGCCCGTTCCTGATTCCTGCTAAGCTTCAACTGACACGGCTTGCGGCGTCGAAGCAGTCGCACCAAGTCGCTGGCGCAGGCCTCGCAATCGCTGCCGTGTCACCGTAGCCTCACTCAACAGCGAGGTCAGCACGGCTTGAACGGTGTGCACGCGGTTACGGACTTGTGCGTCGAGTTTCAGAAGATCGCCGGCTTCCCCGATTGGAGTCTGCATGGTCTCCAAAAGCGCGCCGCGATCTCGATAACATTGCACCACGACATCCCATCGTCCGAGTTCGGCCGCCTCAACCGCAGACTTTGTCAGTCGCAAGACGTCCGCCTGACAGTCACTTCTTGTTGAGATGGTCATACCGCCGCCA
>CAZNBG010000412.1:0-3390 GCA_964570915.1 uncultured Nitrospira sp.
GGGAATTGATGGAGAACGTGGCATGGGCCAGCACGACGGTTGAGATGAAGAATCGCCTGAGCCACTGACCGCTTTCGCTTCTTCTTCCTTCAACTTGACCAGCCCCGGAACATGGGACCGCACTTTATCAAGCCAGCGAGCGATCTTCTCTTTGGCCAACACCCTCGTACCGGCCGGTATGGGAACATCCTTGTTGGCCTGTTCAAATTCAACCGCGGTGTCATACAGAATCTGAAAATGGACAAAGGCTTCTTCCCACCGTTCCAACTCCACATAGCACTGGCCCATTCGATAAGTTGTATCCGCGAAGTCTTCCTCACTGGGGTTCAGATTCGACATGTTGCCGAATACAGCCAGGGCATCTTGGCATCGTCCTAATTGCATGAGAGTCAGGCCCAACTGATGCGTGGCAATGGGGTCATGGGGGTTGAGGCTCAGTAGCTTACGGTATACCGGTTCGGCGTCCTTATACCGGCCGGCCTCGAACAGCTTCCAAGCATCCGCACGAATAGCGGCCCATTCCTTCAGGTGGGACGCAGCAGCTTGAGGCGTCATTGTCGGTTTGAATCGCCGTCCCCGTTCCATCGATTCGTACAGTTGTGCAAGCTGGTTTCTGGCCGGGACCTCGAGGGGAGAACCCGGTGAGACATGTTGCAGTACATCATGCAAATCCGCATCGGCTCCTTGATAATCGAGGACATCGAAGCGCGCACGAGCCAGAGCCAGTCGCCAACCTAATAGGCTCGGCATGAGTGCTACCGCCCGCTTGTACGATTCGAGAGAATCTTCCAACCGATCGAGCTTCCGAAGCTCTTGCGCCAGACGCCAGTGGACCAAAGGATTGTCCTCTTCGATCCGAGCAATCTCACGTAATACTGCGATGGCTCCTTCGTCCTGTCCCCACCGCACCAACAGGCCCCACTTGGCCCAACGGATGTCCAGCCCCATCGGCAGTACGGCAAGGGCTTTGTCGTACGCATGAAGCGCTTCTTGGGGATCTCGAAAGGTGGAGAGAATATCTCCGCGAAGTTTGTACAGAGCACCCGATTTCGGGTGAATGCTCAGGCCTTGATCGAGGATCTCAAGCGCTGTCGTGATCGATCCACTTTCCCATGCGGCTTTGGCATGCTCAGCGGCTTGCTCGTCTTCGCTGAAGAAATGCTCCCCCGCAAACGCAGATAAACCTATGCTCAGAGTCAGGATCAGCGGGATCCCTACCAGCCGGACAATCACACACTTGGTCGGCGGGACGATAAACCCATGCGCCCATGACGGCAAGGATCGAGGTTGAATCATTCGGCTTTTCCTTAAGACTCACTATATCAAGAAGCCCATGACGGCGAAATGAGTCGACCACTCGTTTGTCGTTTGTGGTGCATTGTCTGCATCGTGAAAATGCGCGCTCCGTGATACACTTCCTCCCCCCATTTTCGACGTGGTCCTGTATCAACCCGCGACCCCCCCCACCACAGGCAACATCATCCGCCTATGCGCAAACACCGGTGCCAGACTGCACCTCGTAAAGCCGTTGGGGTTTTCGCTTGATGATAAGCAGCTGACACGCGCCGGGCTGGATTACCACGAGTTTGCGACGATCCAGGTCTACGACAGCTGGACTGCATGCGCAACACGATTTACAAGTCGCCGGCTATTTGCCGTTTCCACCAAGGGCACCCAGCGCTACGACCTGCTCACATATGCAACAAACGACGTGTTCCTCTTCGGACCGGAAAGCCGCGGATTGCCGACTGAATTGTTGGACGCCGTTTCCGAGCAACAGCGAATTCGCCTTCCCATGATGCCCGACAGCAGAAGTTTGAATCTTTCCAATACTGTGGCGGTCGTGGTGTACGAAGCGTGGCGGCAGATCGGATTCATGAACAGCCGTGCCTAGGACCGCTCAATCGATGAAATGCAGGTGTCGTGGCCCAAGAAGTCTTTTTAATGGCGTGACACAGGAGCGGGATGGAATGGACTGGGGATTTACCTAGTTCGGACCAATGCTGATGTTCTACGACAATTACAGGCAGAGGAACGGGTGTCCGGGCTCGAAAGAGAGGAGTGGACTCATGAAACACACTTCCAAGATGGTGAAGGATCCTGTGTGCTTGATGGAGATCGATCCCGACGAGGCGGTCGAGCTAGAACATTATCAGAACCGCCACTATTACTTCTGCAACGCAGTGTGCCATCGAGCGTTTCAACTGGACCCCGAACGTTATGCGAAACACATGGCGTGAATGAACGCTGTGCCAGATTAAGGTCATAGAGAGAAGTCGTACAGGATCAACTGTGCAAGCCAGAGATCGCGTGACGCGTGTTGGTACAATTGAACCTATCTCGCCCCGATCACTTGCCGAGAATCAGGAGCTCGGCACCTTGAACACCTGCAACTGTCGGGGATGTACAAAGACGACATCGCCCTGTTGCAGCTTCAACTCGCGATAACGTTCCTTCGTCAGCTCGACGGCAATAATTTCTGAGGATTCTTTCGACACCAGCTCCACATGAACTCGCGCTCCGGCAGTGATGAGAAACTGTACGGTCGCTTCGAGCTGTGTCGGTGTGGTCCGAGTCGGGCTGAGCTCCAAATCATGTGGCCGCACAAATGTCACTTCTCGATGGTCGGAAGCGTCCACCGCCGTATGCTGTGGCCCGCCGGCTTCTCTCTCCATGGTCCGATCGTGTGCGATGCGCCCGTGAAACACATTGACATCGCCGAGAAATTGATACACGAACGGAGTCGCCGGATTTTCATAGACTTCATCCGGAGTTCCCACCTGCTCAATACTCCCCTGATGCATCACGACGACACGATGAGCCGCTTCGAGCGCCTCCTCTTGATCGTGAGTGACCAAGATGCTTGTAATATGCAAGTCGTCATGAAGCCGCCGGAGCCAGCGCCGGAGTTCTTTCCGGACCTTGGCATCCAATGCGCCAAAGGGTTCATCCAGCAGAAGAAGTTTCGGTTCTACCGCCAGCGCTCTGGCCAATGCGACGCGTTGCCGCTGACCTCCCGACAGCTGGCTGGGATAACGATCAGCCATTGCCTGTAACTGTACGAGTGTGAGCAACTCATGAACCTTAGCCTGTATGCGAGCGATGGAGGGGCGTTGCTCCCGAGGCAGTACGCTCAGCCCGAACGCGACATTCTCCGCCACAGTCATATGCCGGAACAGCGCATAATGCTGGAAGACAAATCCTACGCGGCGTTCCGTAATTCGTTGATCCGTTACCTCTGTGCCGTGCAGGAAGATGCGTCCGTGATCCGGCCGTTCCAATCCAGCGAGAATTCTCAGCAGCGTCGTCTTGCCGCAACCGGACGGGCCGAGGAGCGCAACAAGTTCTCCCGCCTCAACCTGCAGGTTGACGTCATTCAATACCGTGAAC
>CAZNBG010000413.1:0-3371 GCA_964570915.1 uncultured Nitrospira sp.
ATTTCGCCGAACTGACCACCCCGTCCGCTCCATTAAAGGAAGCTTCGCGTCATCTCTATTGATGTCGCGTCCACCCCTCCTTTTCAAGGAGGGGAAAATGCTAACCGATCCTTCTACCCAGGGCTTGCGCCCTGGGCTATCTTCCAGCGCCGCCTCGCGGCTCAATTAATGTTCACCGTGGGACCTTTGAGATTCGCCGTCCCGCTGAGCGAAAGTTCGGTGCCGCCCGAGCCTGCGACTTTCGCGCCACCGCTGCCCTTCAAATCCAGATTCACGCCCTCGGTTTTGAAGTCGCCCGTGGCCTTGAGCACAATGTCTTTGATGCTTTCGATTTTCACGCCGTCGGAATTCATCGTGAGCTTGTTGCCGTTCTGATCTTCGAGATGAATCTTCTTATCGTCTTCGGATATGACGACCTTGTTTCCCCCCGGCGTTTCGAGCGTGACGATTTTCTTTTCATCGTCGAAAACCAACTTCATTTTTTCGCGGCTGACATACCCCTTCTTGTGGTTGTCGTCTTTGGGCGGCTCAGGCGACGCGTTCTTGCTGCTGTGCACCATTCCCAACACGACGGCATGTCTCGGATCGCCGTTGATGAATCCGACAATGACTTCGTCTTTGATTTCCGGCCGGAAAAACGTTCCGCGATCTTTACCCGCGTCGAGCGTACTCAGCCGGCTCCACGCGCCTTCGTCTGATTTATGAATCACCGGAATCCGCACCTGGATGCGGTCTTCGCCATCCGGATCTCCTTCGAGTTTGTTGACCACTCCGATCTGCAGGCCCGGAATCGACGGCAACAGCCCGCCGGCGGGCGGCTGCTCGACCTTGAACGTCTGGGTAAACCACTCCGGGTTCACGCCGAATTGGATCGAAGTTTCCCAATTGCCTTTTTCAATGCTGTGGCGGACACCGGTGACGTACAGCTTTCCTTCGAACCGGTCGCCGACACCGTTTAGTTGGATGATTTTTCCCGGCTCGGCGTCCGCAGTCCCATCAGTCGATACGCGCCCTCGTACCTTGGCCAGACGATGCTTCAGCAGGCATGCATCGACCCATGCCTGCATTTCGGGGTCTTCCATTTTTCCGCTGTGGTACAGGCGGAATTCCGAATCTCCGACGACGCCGGCGAGTGTATCGGGCGTGAGATTCCCCGCGTCGGGAACTCCGGGGTCGGCCGCTTCCGTGCTGTCACTGACTTCCTGGTCCGAGTAATTCCAGGTCGTGCCCTTTACGGTCTTGTACTGGAGGCGCGCGTCGATTTCGGCGTCCAGGTCATGAACCGTTGCGCCGAATTGAATGGTCAGAACAGGCGATCCGGAGAACTGGGGCTTGGCCACCGTCACCTTTCCGTCCTTCACGAAAGACAGAAGGCCATTGGCTTCGGCGCGGCACATCGCCATGTC
This sequence comes from uncultured Nitrospira sp., assembly GCA_964570915.1. GTDB lineage: Bacteria > Nitrospirota > Nitrospiria > Nitrospirales > Nitrospiraceae > Nitrospira_D. The sequence goes on from CAZNBG010000413.1 coordinate 1,407, forward strand.
CCAATCGGTGGTGTTGTATTGCACCACCTGTTTATGCTGGACCGTCGTCGCCGCGACGTCTTTTTGCAATCCGTGCGCGTCGATGAGCTGCTCGATGACGTCGCTGTCCTTCACGTCATGGAAGTACTTGTTGTTGCAGGCGACGGTCATTTTCACAGCTTTGTCTTTGCATTCGATCACGAGCACGGAACCGGTCTTGCGAACCTTGATGCCATGCTTGACCACGATGCCTTTGAAGATGGTTTTCTCGTCGCTTCTGTAACCTGCCTTGATCTCGATTTCCTTTCCCGGCTCGAGATCGGGCTTGTTGCTGATTTCGAAGGATTGTTTGGACGGCTCTCCATCCGAGATCACAATTGTGGCCAGCGGAATGCGATTGATTTCCTTCAAAACTGCGATCGAAAGGACGTGATAGGTTTTCGACAGCTCGGTACCATCGGACAATATGGTGAATGTCGCTACCGACTTGGGCTGATCCGAAGGAATGACGCGTTCGTTGGCCATCGTTTTAGACCGTTTCCGGAATTCCGGTGAAAAGGAACCACAAAGACACGAAGACACAAAGAAAGGCCGCAAATAATGCTCTTGATGCGGCCTTTCTTTGTGTCTTCGTGTCTTTGTGGTTCCTCATACGCGTTTACCGTATCTATATTTTCGCGAAGGGCGGAAAAGACAGTTCGTCCCCAATGTTCAGTTTCCGGAAGTTGATTAACTTGTTTGCCCTGGCAACCTCGATGTAATACCGGGCATCCCCATAGATGAGGAAACACATCATCGGCAAGGTGTCTCCTTTTTTCACCACGCGGAAATGTGTCAAGTCCGGGGAATGGTTGTCCTCCTGGGCCACGCGAAGTTTCTCTTCCTTCATTTCCTTGAAGGTCACCTTGCAGATCGCACGGATGGGGGCGCCGTCGGGATTGAAGAGCTTGTAGGCAATGTTCAAAGCCGTGCATCGGCCCTTGAACAGCAGCGTTCCCCAGACAAGCTTGAAGAACTTCGGCTCGTGGGTGGAGCCGTCGTATCCCATCAGAAACTCTGAGAAGTCGTCGATCTTCTGCGTGAGATTGGTGCTCGGCTGGCCGTCGATGATGCCGGTGTTGTCGAACAGAAATTCAAACGACATTTCTTCCGGAAGCTTCAGTTCGAACTTGGGCTGGTGGCCGCTGGTGCCGTGCCCCTGCTTGAGGTTGAACTCCATTTTTTTGTCGATGGCGTACGTTTCCGGATTCATCATCGCGACGAACGGCTGGCCAACCTGGTGTGCAGTACTAAGCTCCGGGTTGTTATACGCGTAGATTTTCATCTTCTCGAGCTGGCCGTTCGTCACGATTACCTCTCTTTCGTGTTCTGCAGGAGCTGCATCACTTCGTCGACGAGATCACGGAGCAGTTGCTCCTTTTCGTCGCCCTTGCCGGGCCCGCCGGCCGGCGGAGGCTGCGTTGAAACGCCTCCGGCGGGAGCTTCGTTCACATTGACCTTGATGTGTAGTTCTCTTATTTCCAAAGGCACGGGATACCTCAGGCGAGAGTGAAGTGGCTGTAGCTTAATTCCAGGGTCTCGACAACGATGGAATTCTCCTGGGCGTTGAAATCGCTAACGCTCCATTTCTTCGGCCAGGCGCGATGGATCTGCCAGGTTTTGATCGGTTGATGCTGCTCGTTCAGGAGCGACACGTTAACTTGAGCGGGCTTGAAATCCCGGTTCTGAAACGCATTCAGGCACCATCGGATAACTTCGGAATCCTTGAGGTAGCCCCGTTTCAAGGAAAGATCCGGATACTTCGTCCTCACCGGGAGTTTGTGCTCGAATCGATTCTCTCCTCCTTCTTTAAAGGATTCGAGGTCGTACTCGATATTCAAGCCCCCAACGCTTTGAAACCGGATGTCGTTGTCGTTTCCAATACCGACGAATTCCACCCTGAAGTGAAATCCGACGGGCGGATAGTATCCGCCTGCTGATGGAGAG